>CAYYCA010000086.1:0-8097 GCA_964470265.1 uncultured Fimbriimonadales bacterium
ATACCAACTGAGGGTTCAAGTGGCGCAAATCGTCGGCGGGGACGCCGACGCTACGCGAAGCGCGTTCGTAGCGTCGGCGTCCCCGCCGACGATGCACTTGAAACCCCATTTGGTATTAGAAGAGGATTTTAGGTACAATCCCCCTCGTGCAACCGCTGGTCGGTGTGATTATGGGTTCGCGCTCCGATTGGGAGACGATGCGTCATGCGGTGGAGACGCTGGAGTCGCTGGGCGTGCCGTATGAGGTGCAAATTGTGTCGGCGCATCGCACGCCCGATAAGATGTTCGAGTACGCCAGCACGGCGGCGGCGCGCGGGTTGGAGGTGATTATCGCGGGTGCGGGAGGCGCAGCGCACCTGCCTGGCATGACCGCCGCCAAGACCACGCTGCCCGTGCTGGGCGTGCCCATCGAGTCCCACGCGCTCAAGGGGCTGGACTCGCTGCTCTCTATCGTGCAGATGCCGGCAGGCATCCCTGTCGGGACGCTGGCAATCGGCAAGGCAGGCGCTATCAACGCTGCGCTGCTGGCGACCGCGATTTTAGCCAACAAATACCCTCAGTTCCGCGACGCGCTGGAAGCCTACCGCGCACGACAGACGCAGGCGGTGTTGGAGAACCCCGATCCTCGGAGCGGTTGAGGGGCTTTCAGCTGCCATTTCCCTGACCCTCGTAGCGCCCAGACTCGCACAAAAATGGGTACAATCCCATGCAGGGGCTACACTATGAAACGGTCTGGTTTCACGCTGGTTGAACTGCTCGTTGTGATTGCAATTATCGCCGTGCTGGCGGCGTTGATTTTCCCGGTGTTTGCAAAAGCACGCGCGAAAGCACGGCAAAATACCTGTATCTCTAATCTGAGGCAAATCGGGATGTCCGTCGAAATGTACGCGATGGACTACGACGAACTCTATCCCTTCGCAGTAGACCCCACCGACAAATATACGCCTGAAATCTGGTGGGAGTACCCGCAGTGGCAGGCGTGGATCCCCTATATGCCCCTGCTGCACGAGACTCTGCAGCCTTATCAAAAAAGCCGTGAAATTTGGAAGTGCCCTGCCGATACGGGGATGGAAGTGCAGGACTTTACGGGCATGCCGTTTCCCGCGCGCCCATCGCTCTATGAACGGTACGGCACCAGCTACTTGATGCGCACCGAGATCGTGTTTCGGCAGTTTCGCGTTGGCGGCATGCAGTACCCTGCGCAGACCAATCTCGTGTTCGACGGTTCGGGCAAGTGGCACGGTAGTAAAGGGCTGCTCAGTCCCGAGTACCCGCCTGACCCGAACTATCGCTATAACTGCCTGTTCGCCGACTTGCATGTCAAAAATATCACGCTGGAGCAGATGTGGCAAGCATGGAACACAGAACTGTGATATTGCGAGCGAAATGGGTGTTGCCTATCAGCCATGACCCCTTGCCAGACGGCGAGGTGGTGGTGGAAGACGGGCAGATTATGGAAGTCCGCCCCCGCAGTGATGTTGGGGGCAGCGAGGTTCTCGACTTCGGCGACGCGATTCTCATGCCCGGACTCGTTAACGGGCATTGCCATCTGGAATATACGGCGTTGCGCGGGCTGGACGACCGCACGCCGTTCTTTGACTGGATTCGCGCGCTGGTGGAGCTGAAAGCGAAATGCCCTGCGGAGCTGTGGCTGCCTTCGGCGTTGTTGGGCGCGGCGGAGCTGATTGCGAGCGGGGTGACCTTCGTATCGGACAACACGGATTCTGGCGCGAGCGCGGAGGCGATTGCACGGGCAGGGCTGCGGGGGCGCGTGTATCAGGAAGTGTTCGGTATCGAGCCAGAGCCTGACGACGCCGCGATTCTGCGCGATTTGGGGGCGAAGCTGGACGCGCTACGCGCGACGCTTGGTCGCTATGAGGCGGCGGAGCGCGTGTCGCTGGGCGTCTCGCCCCATGCAATCTACACCGTGCGCGATAGCCTGATGCGCGCTGTGCGCCAGTACGCTCGCGAGGAGGGGCTGCCGCTGAGCATTCACGCCTCCGAATCGTCGGAGGAGGTCGCGCTCGCCCGCTCAGGCTCTGGCTCGTTCGCGGAGATGTTCGTGCAGCGCAAGATTAATTACCTCCATCCGCGCGTCCCGCCGATTGAGTACCTGCATAATGCAGGGATACTGGCTTCGGATGTGCAGATTGTGCATGCGACTCGCGCCGAGCCGCGCGAACTGGAGCTGATGGCGCGCGCGGGGGTGAGTGTGGCGCACTGCCCGCGCTCCAACGCCCGCCTGCTGACGGGAATCGCGCCGGTGTACGCGATGCGGCGGCTGGGTATTCCGATTGTGCTGGGCACAGACAGCGCGGTCAGCGCAGGCAGCCTCGATCTCTGGGAGGAGCTACGCTTCGCCGCGCTTGCCCAGCGCGCCGTGAGTTATTCGGCGCAACCCACTTGGCGCGACTGGATTAGCCTAATCACGCTGGAGGGCGCAAAGGCGTTTGGCGTCGATTCGCAGATTGGTTCGCTGGAAGCAGGCAAACGCGCCGATATAGTTGCCGTGCGCACACACCGACTCGCGTTTAGCAGCATGCCCGACCCCTACGCGGCGCTGGTTCTTGTCGCCCGCAGCGAGGATGTCGCGCTGACGATGGTGGATGGGCGGATTCTCTATCACGACGGCAAGTTCACAGGGTTCGATGTAGCGCAGATCCGCGCCGAACTCAGCGCGTTAACGCAAAACGCGGGTTGAGCGCAAGGTGCGCCCAACCCGCTGCATGCGAGAACGCTAACCCGTCTTACTGACAGGTCTGGTCTTCGGAGTCGGTAACGCCCGTGCCTGGCACGCCGTGCAGGTCGTTGTACGGACCGTTCACGCCGCTGCCCGTGCTGGAGACTGCCTGCAATTGCGCCTCGCTCGCCAGCAGCCCTTCACCGGGCACATCACGCCAGTTGTAGTAGTAGCCGCCTGCGCCCACGCGGGTCGGCTGACCATTGTAGGCAGTAGCAGGGGTGGGGAACTGCTCGCGCGGCGCGATGTTGCGCACGCCGTTCCAGCGCCACCACTTCGCGTGCCCATCGGCGAAGTTAATGACCAGACCTTCCTTGTGGCGGGCGAAGCCGAGGAAGTTGAAGTACTCCAGCGCAGCCTGATTCTTCAGGTAGCCGTCGAACAGCATGACCGTGTTCACGGGCGACTCCAGCGCCGCGAGTTTGGTCACGGGAGTGCGCTTCTGCACGATGGGGCAGAAGTTCTCGCCAAACAGTCCGAGGTTCGGAATGTAGCCGACATAGCGGAAGGTGCCCAGTGCAGGCGCTGGGGAACCCGCAGCTTGCACGCGCTGAGGCCAATCGATACCGGGACGATAGCTGGGACAGACGAAGATGTCGACATTCTTGATGTAGGGCGCCAGCACATCGTAGACTGCCACCAGCGCCAGCTGACCCGCGTTGTTGCGCCCGAAGTATGCGCTCATGGGGAAGGTCTCGTCGTAGTCCTGAACATACATCAGCACGCTCGTCGCAATCTGCTTCTGATTGTTGGTACACTGCGTCTGACGAGCGCTTTCACGCGCCTGCGCAAAGACCGGGAAGAGGATTGCCGCCAGGATCGCGATAATCGCGATGACAACCAGCAGCTCAATCAGCGTAAAACCCTTGCGATTCATGGTTCTGCTCATACCTCCTATAGGTTCGCTCCCTCATAAGTAAGAGGCAGTCCCGCTGTGCGGGGCTGCCCTCCTGGGAGTTCTCAAATTATACCCTAAATGTGGTCTTGTCAAGTGCTTGCCGACAAAACCCGTATTTTTAGGGTACTGCATTAGACGCTCCCGAAAAGAGATTTGTTTCTGGGAGCATCTATAGAATCTCCGACGCTGTGATGATGCTCTGGGCGATGTCCTTCATGGTCTTGTTCTGGTTGCGCGCCATGAAGTGGATGCGTCGGAACGCCTCCGATTCGCTCAGCCCGAGCCGATCCATGAGGATTCCCTTCGCGCGCTCGATGAGTTTGCGCGTTTCAAGGGCTTCCTGCAGTTCGCGCACTTCTTTATCTTTCGCCTGCATCTGCTGGAATCGGGTCAGCGCGACATTGATAGCAGGCGCGAGTTCCTGTTTGCGGAACGGTTTGAGCAGATAGGCGTAGGCGCCGGCAGCGGTGGCTTGATTGACCAGTTCCTCTTCGGCGTAGGCGGTGAGGAACACAATCGCGCATGGGTGCTGCGCCACAATCTGCCGCGCCGCCTCGATGCCGTCCATGAGTGGCATACGGATATCCATAATAATCACATCGGGCTGCGTTTGGATGGCGATGCGGACGGCGTCCTCTCCCGTTTCGGCCTCCCCAACGACCTCGTACCCCAGCTGCTCCAGTTGGGTGCGCACCATCAGTCGGGTGAGTTCTTCGTCCTCCGCAACCATCACACGGATTGGCGATTTGTGCATTTCCATAGTTCCCTCCATCTCTCGCTAAGTTCGCTCCGCTTGCTGCGCGGTGTAACGACGCGCCATCTCCAGTTTCCCTGCTGTGGTGTAGCAGGGGCTTTCGGGTGTGATAGGGAGTTGTACCACATCGCCTGTGAACGCTGACTGGTAAATGGCGGTGATGAGTTCCAGCGCGCGCCGACCTTCCGTAGCGGGCACGCGCGGCTCGCGTTGTTCCAGCACGCTGAACACGAAATCGTGAATCTCAGCCGTGTGGCTGTGGAGTTCCTGCTCGGGGACGCTGCGGCAGGCTTCGGCAATCTGCAGGTGGCGCTCCTCTTGGCGCGAGTGAGGGCGAAATGGGAACAGTTGAATCGAGCCGTGCGCTCCCAGAATCAGCATCCGACTGGAATCGGCTTCCAGTTCGGCGCAAGTGGTGGCGCAGAAACTCGCGCGCATGCCCTCCCAGTAGAATGTGGCCAGGCACCAGTCCTCCACTTCGATTTTGTGGGCGACGGTGTCGATTTCGGCGTGCACCTGCTGAGGCATTCCCAGCAGGTAGATGAGGAGATCGACATGGTGGGCGGCTTGATTGATGACTGCGCCGCCGCCTTCCGTTGCCCATTTGCCGCGCCATGTGTTTTCGTAATACATCGGGCGACGCCACCAGAGGCAGCTCACCTCGGCGTAGAAGGGCTTGCCAATCAGTCCCCGCTCCAAGATGAGCCGCGCCCGCTGCACATCGCTCACGAAGCGCAGCTGGAATACTACGCCAAGATGACGCTTCGCCTTCTGCGCGGCGCGAATCATCGCGTCCGCTTCCTCCAGGCTAATCGCCAAAGGTTTCTCGACCAATACATGTTTGCCTGCCTGCAGTGCTGCAATCGCGATGGGGGCGTGCAGGTGATGGGGCAAGCACAGGCTCACGACCTGAATGTCGTCGCGCTTGAAAATCTCCTCATCCTCGCTGCTCCAGACGGGGATTTCGTAGCGTCGCGCGAACGCGCGGGCGCGCTCTTCGTCAATATCGGCGACGCCAATCAACTGCGCTTTCGCGCCCAGCATCTGATAGGCTTTCGCATGCGCCGCCGCGATGCCGCCTGCCCCGATAATCCCTACGCCTACGGTCTCCATCGCTTGCTCCCGGTCAAGTCCAGTCTTCTGGGACGCGAGCCGTGCTTTTATTGTACCCGTTTCCGCATGTCCATCATGCAAGTCAAGGTATACTGCAGTCGATGACGCCGTTTTTCTACGACTCGGCAATCGAGCGGTATCAGTTCAGCGAGTCGCACCCGCTCAAACCGCAGCGGCTCATGCTGCTGCGCGCCCTGATGGAGGCTTACGGGCTAACCGACTCGCTGGATTGGCAGACGCCGCCTTCGATAGACGATAAAGAGTTGCGTCGTGTTCACATGCCCGAATATATTGAGGTAGTGCGCCAGTTGAGCGAAGGCGCGCCCGTGATGGAGGCGCATCGCTGGGGCTTCTCTGCGTATGGCGACAATCCGCCGTTTCTGGGGATGTGGGACGCTGCGCTGGCGTATACCAGCGCGACGGTCGCCGCCGCGTACGCCGTGCGCGACGGCGCGCCGCTCGCGATTAACATCACAGGCGGACTGCACCACGCTATGCCCAACCGCGCGAGCGGGTTCTGCGTGTTCAACGACCCCGCCATCGCCATACAAATCCTGCGCGAGCGGTACGAGCGTGTGGCGTATCTGGATATCGACCTCCATCACGGCGACGGGGTGCAGTGGATTTTCTATCGTGACCCCACGGTGCTGACGGTCTCCATTCACGAGAGCGGTCAGTGGCTCTTTCCAGGAACCGGCTTCGTGCATGAGCTGGGCGAGGGCGATGCGGAGGGAACTTCGGTCAATATCCCGCTTGCGCCCTACACGGATGATTCAATCTGGTGGGAGGCGTTTCAGGCGGTTGTGCCCAAAGCGTTCGAGCGGTTCCAGCCGCAGGCGCTGGTGCTGCAGATGGGTTGCGACCCGCACTATTTAGACCCGCTGGGGCATCTTTGTCTCACGGCGCAGGGCTGGCTGCGTGCGGTGCAGTGGGCGAAGTCGCAGGGGTTGCCGACGGTCGCGCTCGGCGGCGGAGGCTACAACCTGACCACCGTGCCGCGTATGTGGACGCTCGCCATCGCGACGCTGGTCGGCGTGGAGCTGCCCGACGCAACGCCCGAAAGTTTCGTCTGGCACGAACGCATCCCTACGCTGACCGACCACACCCTGCCAAGCATCGAGCCAGCGGATCGGGACTACGCCCGCCGCTACGCCGAGCAGCAAATCAGTTTCTGGCGGCGGTACTGGGGATAGTACGAGACGCTAAACAGGAAACCCGAACGCCTGCAGCATCTGACGCCCTTCCTCCGAAATCCGCTCCGGGGTCCACAGCGGGTCGAAGGTGAACTCCACATGCACCTCCTTGATGCCCGGAATGCTCATGGCGCGGTCGCGGATTTCCTCGGCGAGCATATCCCCCACGGGGCAGCCGGGCGAGGTGAGCGTCATCAGAATCGATACCTCGCCCGCGTCGGAGACCTGCAGGTCATAAACCAGCCCCAAATCCGCGATATTCAGCGGAATCTCGGGGTCGTATACATCGTGCAGGATTTCCCACACCTGATCGCGCAGGCTGTTCATGCGATGCGCACCCCCGACGCCATCGCCTCCAGTCGGCGGATTCGCTCCTGCACGGGCGGGTGAGTGCTGAACAACGCCATGATGCCGCCCCCGCGCAGCGGGTTCACGATGTACATATGCGCCGTTGCGGGCTGGGCGTGCGCGTTCGGGATGCGCTGCGCCGCCGCTTCGAGTTTGCGCAGGGCGTTCGCCAAGCCGATGGGCGTACCCGCAATCTCCGCGCCAATCCTATCCGCTTCATACTCACGGGCGCGGGAAATTGCAAGCTGCACTATCGTTGCGGCGATTGGCGCAACAATCACCAACGCCAGCGCCGCCAGCGGGTTGGGCGCATCCTCGTCGCGACTGCCAAACAACAGCGTGGCGTAGTAGAACATATGCGCCACTGCTGAAATCGCGCCCGCAATCGTCGCCGCCACCGCCATAATCAGCGTGTCGCGGTTCTTGATGTGCGCCAGCTCGTGGGCAATTACGCCCTTCACTTCCTCGTAGTTCATCATCTGCAACAGTCCCTGCGTCACGGCGACCACGCCGTTTTGCGGGTTGCGCCCCGTCGCGAAAGCGTTCGGCTGCATATCAGGAATCAGGTACAGGCGGGGCATCGGCATATTGGCGCGATGCGTCATCTCACGCAACATCTGATACAGTTCAGGCGCGTCGCGCTCCGACAGCGGCTGCGCCCCCGACATCGCCACCACCAGCTTGTCGCTGAACCAGTAGGAGCCGAGGTTCATCAGCGCGGCAAACACCAGCGCAACGATTAGCCCCGTCTGTCCGCCCAGTAGGTTGCCAAGCCAGATGAGAATCAGTGTTAGCCCTGTGAGCAACAGACCCGTTTTCAACAGATTGAACATACTGGATATCCTCCTGTGCTATTATACCAGATAGGGGCGCTGGGGGTTCCCCACGCAGCCCCGCCATTCCGAGCGGAGCGAGGAAGCTCACCTACCGAAATGCAGGTATGTCGCCCTAAGGTTAAGGCATCCCCGAATCGGTAGGACGCGGTTCCCGCGCCTTGTTTATCATAACCGCGCCCAACTTTTCACAGTCGGGACCGCAATCCTGTGCAGGT
>CAYYCA010000087.1:0-8064 GCA_964470265.1 uncultured Fimbriimonadales bacterium
CCGACGATGCACTTGAAAACCCGATCGGTATTACTTGAGAAACACTCATTACTGCAAAGATTGCCACGCCTTTTCCAGTGCGCGCTGTTGCGACTCGGATAAGTCAATCAGCGGCGTGCGCACATGGGTTTCGGGGAACCCTGTGAGGGTCAGCGCGTATTTGAAGTTCGCGGGGGCAGGGAACTCGTCGAGGGCGTCGGCGGCGGCGTTGATCAGCGACTGCAAGCCGTCGCACGCCTCGCCCCGCTGGAACGCTTCGCACAGGCGCGCCATGCGGGCTAAATAGACATTCGCCAGCCCGCTAATCGAACCCGCCCCGCCGCCTTGCAGGCACCTCGAGAGCAGTTTCTCCTCGCCCACCCACACGCGCAGGCGCGGCGCGTACTTCAGAAACCGACCCATCGAGCGCACGCTGCCCGAACTGTCCTTGATTCCATGCAGGTTTGGATGTTCCAGCAGCGCGTCAATCAGCGGCGGCGTGATTTTATGGCGGGTGCGCTGCGGGATGTTGTAGAGAATCACGGGCAGACGGCTCGCGTCCAGCACGGCGCGATAAAACTGAATCAGCCCGTCGAGCGAGGCGGGATAGTAGAACGGCGGAGCGACCATAAGTGCATCGCAGCCCACCCTGTGCGCCTGCCGCGTCAGGTAGAGGGCTTCGTCGAGGCTGCAAACCAGTACGCCCGCCGTGATTTGGAGGTTGCCTTTCGCCTGCACCGCCAACTCGTAAAGCTGAACCTTTTCGGGCGCGCTGAGCGAGGGTCCCTCGCCCGTCGAACCCGCGACCACGACCCCCTGCGCCCCCTGCGCTTCGAAGTGCGCCAGTAAGCGGGCGAGATAGGGCGCATCGATCGCGCCCTCCGCTGTGAACGGCGTAATCGAAGCGACATGCACGCCCGTACGAATCGGCTCCATAGGCGGTTAAATGGGGAATCGCGGGCGCGCCCGCAGAAACTGGAACAACCCGTTCCAGAAGCTGAGCCGATCCATCGTCTCGCGATGCTCCGCCTCAATCTCCGCCAGCGCAACCTGTGCTTTCGCCTCAGGCGGCACTTCGACCGCGCGGGCGTCCTGCAGCACCCGATGCATCACTTCGAGCTCGCCGTTGTCCACCCACACCCCGCCACACCGCTCGCAGGTGTCCAGTCGGATGTTCGAGGTGTAAAGATAGTTATATGGGCGCAGCGGCTCGCGGCAATTCGGGCAGAGACGCTCCCAAGGCGGGTCATACGAGGTCACCTGCGGTTGATAGAACGAGTCGATGCGCGGCAAAATCTCGTCGTCTAACTGATTGAGGCGCGTCAACTCGCCTTCATCGAACCAGATGCCTGCACAGGCGGGACAGACATCGATCGTCACCCCTAAATGCACCTGTGGCTTGAGTTCAATCTGACAAACAGGGCACAGTCGTTCACTCATGATTCATCCCCTACAGGCGCGCCGCGAAGTTGCAGCTGAAACGCCCCTTCTAACTCGCCTGCCTGCATCTTAAGTGTACCTCGAATCTGGCGCACCCAGCCGCGCTCCGCGTCCACATAGACCGTCATTTCGCCTGACATCTGGGGCAGCGAGTCGGGCATCGGCTCCACCTGCGCATGGATTTTGTAGCAGCGCACGCCCTCGAGCGTTTCGACGCCTTCCAGTCGGCACAGGTACTTCACCTGCAGGCTGCCGACGCCGTCGGTGCGTCCCCACTGTGCGCCAATGCGCACCGGGCGATCCGGGTAGGCGTAGGTGAACGCGCCGACGACGAAGGCGTCCTTGTCCAGCGGCGTCTCGCGCCCGTCGGGGAACAGTTTCCAGCGGGTTTTGGGCTTCAACGCGCCAAAGGGACCTGCGCTCGCCTGCAGACGCTTCAGCTGCTCAGGAGTCGCCTGAATCGCCCGCTCCGCCAACGCGCTCCCATCGCCGGCGACCGATTGAACGGTGTCTACATACTCCAGCTGAAGCGCGTCGGTCTGCCCTTGAAGCTCGCCCTGCAGCTGAAGTGTGTAGCGCCACTGCTCGCCTTGTTTCAGGGTTCGCTTGATGGTATATTCAGGCTCGCCGCAAGCGACTAAGAGCGTCGCGGCGAGCCAACTAAGCAGTGTGCGTTGCGCCCATGCGCTCATCAGAACTGATAGCCGACCGTGAGCGAAAAGCCGTTAGCGCGGTCTTTGTTCGCCCCGAAGCGGTCGGTGATATCGTAGTTCAGTTCCACGCTGTAGGCGTCGTTGAGCCAGAGCGTCAGCCCCACGCGTCCGCCGAAAATGTTTTTGCTGGGGCCGGTGGTGTCCACGATATACAGTCCCGCGCCGAGACGCAGCTGCAGGCGGGCGTCCGTCTCGCGAATCGGCTGTTCATAGACCTGTGTGACCAGCAGCGAAGTAATCGCGCCGCGCGAGCCGCCTGTCTGGTGGGTGAACAGGTCTGCGCTCAGTTCGGTGGCGTCGCTACCGAGCAGGGGAACGCCCGGTGCGGTGAAGGTCAGCCCGACCGCGAACCAGGTTTTGTTGAACGCTTGCAGGTCAGTGTCGGAGGGGAAGTAGGCTCCGAATCGCAGTCGCGCGGCGGCGTCTTCCAGCTGCGCCGACGCCGTCGCCAGAAGTATCGTCATCAGCGCGCCCAGCGCGCTTCCGCGTATCCAGCGTGTCATCATCATTCGGTTAACCTCCATGTCGTATGGGGATCCAGCGCGCCTTGATTCGTGGGGAAGCGTGAAGTTCCTGCTGTTTTGGGTCATTCGCCGCGCAGGCGGCGCAGTTCCGCCTCCAGCTCGGCGACGCGCTGCTCCGCCTGCTCGGCGCGCTGGCGTTCCGCCTCTTGCGCCGTCGGCACTAAGTTGCCCTGCGCGTCGTACAGGCGCAGCCACGGGTACCGTCTGCCGCGATACTTCCCCTGCCACACGCCCAGATATGCGCCCAGCACCTCGCTCCAGAGCCTGCCTTGCGCGTTGGGCGCGATTTCGGCGTACTTGCCCCCCTCGCCAAGACGATACCCTTTCAACTCGTTCGTGCGCCGATCATACCAGAAATACTCGTGAGTGCGAAACACATTCTGGTAGAACTTTACATTCCTGTCCACATCTTTTCGCCGCGTGGAGCTGGAGATAAACTCGACCACCAGGTCGGGATACCTCCCTCCCTCCAGCCATACAACCCAGCTATCGCGCGGTTTCGTGCCATCCACCCCTTTCACGAGGAAGAAATCGGGACCTTTGAAACGCGGCTTACGCGCGACCTCTTCGGCTTCCACATAGTCCTCGATCTCCTTCGCCTGATCGATGCTGAAATAGATGAACATGTTGCCGCCGCAAAAGTAGTCCTTCGGCTCCCCTAAGTGCTGACGCACCAGTTCGTCCAGCAGACTGATACTGACGACATGCCAGTCCGATTCCATGCGATCTCCGTCTCCTGGGGGCAGTTTGAGCGACTCCAGCTCGGCGAGCATTTGGCGAATCGATTCGGGCGACGGCAGGTTCTCGCTGCGTCGCCTGCGCGGCTTGGGTTTCGTGGCGGTCTGCGCCGTTCGAGTCGCCATAGCGATGGGAGTATACCTCAATCGACATAAGGCGCTTTCCGCGAAGTGCGCGTGGTACGACAGCATTCCTGCCGTCGCACCAGAGCGAGATGTTTCACCTTTGAAAAGAGGTACAATACCGCTATGGGGAGGCGTATGTCGGTCAACGGCAAGACGGATGTGAGCGTGCAGGCGGAGCGACTGACGCGCGAGGCGATGGGCTTATATGAGCAGGGGCGTCTGGAGGAGGCGTTGCTGGCGTGCGAGGGCGCGCTCGCGCTGGATGAGACCTATGCGCCTGCGCTCTCGCTAAAGGGGCTAATTCACGAACGGCGAGGGCAAATCAGCGAGGCGATCGAGGCGTATGAGCGCGTGCAAGCGGTGAATCCCCTGAGCGTTGCCGAGCGCGCGCGGCTGGAGGCGTTGCGCCGTCAGAGCCGCGCTGTGGCGCGCCCTGTGTCCAGTCGTCCCCTGTGGATGGAGACGCTTCCCGCAGTGCTGGCATTTTTAGGCGCGGGGCTGATTTTGCTCATCGGGCTGGCGCTGGTACTGCGCTGGACTGCGCCGCCGCCCGCTGCGGAACCCACGCCCGTCGCTTCATCTATCGAGCCGACTGAAACGCGCCCTGCGCCCCAACAGCCGACGATTCCACCTCCCGCCGCCGAGCCGCCCGCGCAAAATTCGAACCCCCAGACCGTCGTTCCGCCTGTGATGGTGGATCCGTCGCGCGTGGCGCTTGCACCCGCCGAGACGCCGCCCTCGCCGCGCGGCGAGATCCCGACCCTGCCTGCGCCTGAGAACAACAGCAAAGCCGAAGCCAAGCCTCAGACGCCTCCTGCCCCCGCGAAGTCCAGCAGCGACGGCGAAGTGATGCCTGATGTGAGGGTGGAGGAGACCCAGCGCGGCGTGTACGAGATTCGCGTGCAGCGCGTGGGCGAGGGGCAGACCGCCAGCCGAACCCCGAGTCGCGCCGTCAACGACCCGCTCGCGCAGGCGCAGAACCACCAGCGGGCAGGCAACTATCGCGAGGCGATTCAGGCGTACCTGCAGGCGTTGCCGAACGCCGCGAACCCCGCCGAAATCCACCAGCAAATCGCCATCTGCTATCTTCGATTGGGCGACAAAGCGAACGCGCGAATCCATTTCCAGCAGGCGATTACCGAGTACGAACGCCAGATTCAGGCGGGGCGCGATGTGGAGGCGGCGCGTCAGGGCATCGCCGCGTGCCAGAACGGGTTGTTGCTATGCAACGAGTAGCGAGTTTGCGCCCTCACCCCCGCCCCCTCTCCCACGGCGTGGGAGGGGGGAGTTTTGCTTCCCCTCTTCCGCGCCATAGGAGAGGGGGCTGGGGGGTGAGAGCAACCCTCATCCCCGCCCTCGCGTTCCTTTTCACCCTTGCCCACGCCCAGCCCGTGTTGCTCATCTTTCCCGATCCTGCGCCGCCCGTGCAGCATAACGACCAGCCCTATGACCCAAATATCGACATGAAGCCTCACCTCACGCCGTTTCTGGAGGAACTGCGCAAGGTGCAGGTGGAGTGGTACAGTCCGAACCACCCGACGGCGCGTCAGTTCGCTGAGCGGCGCGACCTGAGCGCGGAGCAACTCGCGAACCCCAGCCCTGTCCTGCGAGGTCAGCTTGCGCGGGCGTGGGGCGCGACCTATGTGATGACCGTGCGCTGCGTCCGCCTGCCCGAAAAGTCGCAATACGAATATCGTATCGTGGTCTGGGAGCTGGGTAAACGCGCGTCCGTGTGGGAGAGCGAGGGCTTCCAGCAGTTTGCGACGGGCGCGGGACGGTCTGAGGAACTCAGCGCGTTGCAAACTCTGGGGCGCACGGTCGCGATGCGACTGGACGGCGAGTTGTGGGCGTCGTTGCCGCGCATTGCCGAGGCGGTGCGGACGCCCACGCCTGCCATGCTGCCTCGCGCCGACGCGCCCCCGCCCGCCGATCCCCAACAACAGGCAAACCAGCTGCTCCGCGAGGGCAAGTATCTGGAGGCGTTGCCGTCCCTGCGCGCCGCCGTGAACGCCGAACCGCTGAACGCCGACCTGCGGATGCAGCTGATCCGCCTTTACCGACGGCTGAACCTTACTGAGCAGGCGCAGCAGGAGCTGGAGCGCGCCTCGAAGCTCTTCCCGCGCGAGGAGCGCTTCGCCCTGGAATGGGCGCAGCTGCTGCGCGATACGGGCAACCCAGCCGCCGCTATCGCCCGCTTGCAGGACGCCCTAAAGGCGCAGCCCGAATCGCTCGCGCTACGCCTTGCGCTGTTCGACCTGATTCTGGAAGGCGGGGACGCCCAAGCCGCCGAGCGGATGCTGCCTCCAGCGACGGAACAGGAGCCTGCGGAGGTGGAGTACCGACGCTATCTCCTGCGCGGCGCGAAGCGGACGCTGGAGAACACGCCTGCGGATAAGTACGAGCTGAGCGAGGGACGCGCGGCGTTGTGGCTCCAAGTTGCGAGCGGGTTGCTCACGGACCTCGCCAGCGAGCTGCTCGACCTGCGTCGGCTGACGGCGAGTCCCAACCCGAACTGGGCGGAGTTGCGCCCGCGCAGCGAACGCGCCGTACTGACCGCGCTGAACATCGGACGCTGGATCGAGCAGGCGCAGCCGAACGACGCCACGCGCACGCTCGTCGCCCACGCCCGCTTCGCCAGCCAGATGCTCTCGCAGTCGGCGCAACATATGGCACGATATGTGCTGTCGCGCAAATCGGAGGAAGAGGAGCGCGCGAGCCTGCTGCGGATTGAAGCGATGCGCGAGCTGGAAGCGGCGAAAAACGCGCTCCCGAAACGCCAGCCATGACGGACGCTGTTTCGCTGGGGATGGGTCTGGGTTTCGCCCTGCTGGGGGGGCTGTTGATTGCCCTCTCTGGGCGTCGTTGGGGACTGTGCCCGTTTCAGCACTGTCCCGCGCTGGAAGCAGGTCAGCGCGTGGAGTTCACCGTCGCGGGCAAGCGGTACGCCACGCTATTGCAGGACGTCGACGGCGAGATGCTGCGGCTGACGCCCCCGCTGGAGCGGGGGATCCCCGTCTCATTTGAGGCAGGCTCACTCGCCCAACTGCGCCTGACCACGCCTGCGGGAGTGTTCGAAGCCACGATTCAGTTCACAGGGCGTCAGACGAAGCCCGAACCGCGTCTACTCGCGCGGGTTGCAGGTCGCTGGAAGCACACCGAGCGTCGCCGACACGAGCGCGTTGTCTTGCCCGACGAGGTGAACATCGCGATTCATCGCGCGGGCGAGCAGTGGGTCGGCTGGGCGCGCGATGTGAGTGTGGGTGGGCTGCGCCTGATTGCCCCTGTGTCTGCCCCTGTGAATGCGCTGGTGCGCCTGGAGCTGCCTATCGCGCTGCGCGGGCTGACCGACTCCGAATCTGAGCGCGCGGCGCGGGTGGTCGCCTGCGAGCGCGCCCCAACCCGACATGGCTACGCCTACCAACTTCGCCTCGCCTTCCTCGATGAGTGAAACCCCCAATGTCTCGGTCATTATCGTCAGCTACAACACGCGCGAGTTGTTGCGCGAGTGTCTGGAGTCACTTTCTGGCGAAGGCGCAGAAATCATCGTCATCGACAACGCCTCTTCCGACGGCAGCGCGCCGATGGTCGCCGAATGCTTTCCGCAAGTCAAACTGATCGCGAATCCCGAGAATCGCGGCTTCGGCGCGGCGTGTAATCAGGGGTTGCAAGTCGCGCGGGGGCGCTACGCGCTGATACTGAACGCCGATATCCGCGCCGAACCGGGCGCTCTCCGTCGGCTGGTGGAGTTCATGGACGCGCATCCTGAGGCGGCGGCGTGCGGCGGGCAGCTACGCTACCCCGACGGGCGAATCCAGCCCTCCTGCGCCCGCGAACTGAGCCTCTGGTGGGTGTTCTGCGAGCAGAGCCTGCTGGCAAAGCTGTTTCCCCGCACGCGCCTGTTCGGCGGCTACTGGCGCACCTACTGGGACTTCAGCAGCACCATCGAGACCGAGCAGGTGATGGGCGCATGCCTGATGTTGCGTCGCCGCAGCACGGACAGGAAGGTCCGTGCTGCGGGGTTCCCCCTCTTCGACGAATCCTATTTTCTCTACTGCGAGGACACCGATTTATGTTATCGCATTCGCCAGGCGGGAGGCAAGATTTACTATGTCCATGACGCCGTGTTCGTGCATCACTTAGGCGCGAGCGGCGAACCCCAACGCGCCGAAATGGTGATTTACTATAATCGCGGCAAGGAGCGCTACTTTCGGAAGTTTCACGGCGCGTGGCGGGCATGGGTGTGCCGCCTGTTGAACAAACTGGGCGCGCTGCTGCGCATGCTCATCGGCGTTGCGGGAACGCTGTTCACGCTGGGGCGCAGTGGGCGAGCAAAAAAATACGCAAGCACTTTCTGGAAAGTGCTGCGCGAAACTTAGCGCTTCGCCTCTCGTGATTATTTGGATGTTCTGCCCCCCTCCTTGAGGTTCCCCCCCCGCTTCGCGAGGGGAACCGAAAACCGGCTCGGTTCCCCCCCGCTGCGCGGGGGGAACCTTAGAGACTGTTTAAGAAATGGACGGCTGAAGCCGTTCCTGTGCAAACGAAGCC
>CAYYCA010000088.1:0-8060 GCA_964470265.1 uncultured Fimbriimonadales bacterium
ACGCCCGCGTAGCGTCGGCGTCCCCGCCGACGCCCCTCGTCATCCACTCCTGCAAAAACCCTGCCCCCCTGCCGATAATTCGGCGTGATGTTGCGCGGGAGGCGAACAGCGTGAGCGAGATTCTCTCACAAGCAGAAATCGAGGCGTTGCTGGCGACGCTCTCGGCGGAGGACAGCGCCGCAGGCGACTTCGGCTCGCCCGCCGCCGCGCCTGTAGGCGGGGGCGCGATGCGCAGACCCATCGCCTACGAGGTCTACGACTTCCGACGCCCCGACAAGTTCTCGCGCGACCAGCTGCGCACCCTGCAGATGGTGTTCGAGACCTTCGCCCGTCTCTGCTCCACCAACCTCGCTACCTACCTGCGCACGCCGATTCATATCGAGCTGATCTCACTCGAACAGATTCCCTATGAAGACTATTTACGCTCGCTGAAGCAGTCAGCGTTTATCGTGTTCAGCGCGCCGCCGCTCTCAGGCGAGGCGGTGCTGGAGATGGAGTATGCGCTGGTGTTCACAATGCTCGACCGCCTGCTGGGAGGCGTGGGCAAGCCCATCGAACGCACTGCGTTCACCGAGATCGAAAAGCCGCTGGTGATTGCGCTGGGCGAGCGGATGCTGATGGCGTTCCGCAGCGCGTGGGAGAGCATCCTGCAGGTGGATCCCAAAATCGAGACGCTGGAGACCAGCGCGCAGTTCGTGCAGATTGCCCCGCCCAGCGACATCGTGATTACCGTGCTGATGGAGGCGCGGCTGGGCGAGCGGCGCGACGCGATGAGCCTGTGCGTGCCGCACATGGTCATCAAGCCCATTACCCCCCGCCTGAGTTCTCAGAACTGGGTCTCCAGCGCAGGCAAACGCACCACTCCCCTCCTGCGCCGCGCGCTTACCCAGCACTTGTATCGCACCACCGTCACCTGCCACGCGCGACTGGGCCGAGTGCGCCTGCGCCTCAACGACCTGCTGCAACTCAAGGTAGGCGATACGCTGATGCTAAATACGCCTGTCAATGGCAAAATCGACCTGCTGGTGGAAAATCGCGTGAAGTTTCGGGGCAAACCCGCCGTGCGCAACCGACGGCTGGTGGTCTCGATTACCGATGTCGTTTCGGAGGAATAGACCGTGAGTGAGGTATCGGCGGAACTCCTGACGCAATTCGTGGTGAAGCAGACGCAGGTGTGGCAAACCGTCGCCATGTACCTGTCGGAGCAGAACAATACGCTGGTGGAAATCCCCACGCCCACCAGCAACGCGAAACCGATCGGCGACCTGACGGGGCTGACGGTAGACCCAGTGCTGCACATACAGGCGCAGTTTGCTGAGCAGAGCGATGCGCCCTGTCTGTTTATCGCGGGCGACGAGCCGAGTGAGCGCGAAGCAACTCAGACAGCCCTGCTGGAAGCCCTGCTCGGCAGCGTCCCCGACCCCATCGACGACGCCGCGCTGCAAGCCGTGCAGGAGTTCGGAACGCACCTGATGCAGGGACTCGCCCTCGCGTTCGGCAACCTGACCAGCAAGACCTTCACCCCCGAACAGGTGAGCGCGCGCTACGAACCCGTGACCTTCCCGCCGAACTTTCTTACCGTCGATGAAGTGATTGCCACGCGCTTCACGGTGCAAATCCCCGACCGCACGCCGTTCACCCTGACATGGCTGCTCACGGAGAATCTGGCTCGCACGCTGCTGGGTATGCCCCCAGCAGAAGCGGATCCGCTCGCTGCGCTGATGAACGAGCCAGAACCCGCTGCGCCGACGCCTGCCGCGCCGATGGCGTTCAACCCCTTCGCCGAGACCGACGAGACGCCCGAACGGAACATCGACCTGCTGCTCGACATCCCGCTGGAGGTCTCGGTCGAGCTGGGGCGCGTGACGATGCTGGTGCGCGAGGTGCTGGAGGTGGGCACCGGCTCCATCGTCGAACTGCAGAAAGCGGCGGGCGAGCCTGTGGAGGTGCTGGTCAACGGCAGGCTCATCGCGCGCGGCGAAGTGGTGGTCGTGGAAGACAACTTCGCCGTGCGGATTACCGAGATTCTCTCGCCTATCGAGCGCGTGCAGCGACTGGGAGCGTGACAACGATGCGAATCCTCGTCTGTGTCGCGGCTTTGGGGCTGGTAATTTTAGCAGCGATTGCTCAGCCGGACGCGCCCACGCCGCTGGAGCCGGGCGCGTTCGGTACGCGGGCGGGCGCGCCCCTTCAGCGCGTCGCTGCACCCGACGGCGACTCGTTCGGCTGGGCGCAGCTTGGCGTCGCGCTCCTGCTTGTGGCGGCGGGACTGCGCTGGGGACTGCCCAAACTCCTGCGCTGGGCGGGCAAACTGGGCGACGGCTCGCCTATCGATGGACAGATTAAGATTATCGAAACGCGCAGCGCGGTCGGGGGCAGCCTGATGCTCGTCAAGGCGCGCGATAAGCTGCTGCTGATTGGCGCATCTGCGCAGGGTATGCAACTACTGGCAGACCTGACCGACACGCTTCCTAAGCCTGAGCCGAGCCTACAGGGCGCGAGCGTGTTCGAGCAGATTCTGCGTCAGGCGCAGCCCGCCGCGCCCCCGCCCGATTTGCAAGCCGAAGCCGCCGCGCAGGTGCAAACGCGCCTGCAACAAACCAGAGCGCGATTGCAGAACCTGTTGGGAGGTGGGGCGTGAAGCGGTTTACACCCTTCCCGTGCTACCGACTGGGATTGATTCTTCTGCTTTTCCTCTTGCCGTGTGCGCTGCTCGCCCAGGAGACCATTCCCCTCCCCCGTGTCAGCGTCGAGGTCGGCACAGCGCGCAATCCACAGGAGGTGTCTACCTCACTGCAAATCCTCGCGTTGCTCACGCTGCTCTCGGTTGCGCCCTCCATCTTACTCATGATGACCGCTTTCACGCGCATCGTGATTGTACTGTCGTTCCTCAAGAGCGCATTAGGGACGCCGAACATCCCGCCGACCCCCGTGATTATCGGGCTGAGCCTGTTTTTGACCTTCTATGTGATGGCGCCGACGCTGGACGACATCAATCGCAACGCCCTGCAGCCCTATATGAAACAGGAAATCACCTTCACGCAAGCGATGGCGCGCGCCGAGAAGCCCATCCGCGCGTTTATGCTGCGCCAAACCTACACGGAGGATTTGAACCTTTTCATCCGCCTGAGCAAGCAGCCCCCGCCCCGCTCCGCCGACGAGTTGCCGCTCAGCACGCTCATCCCCGCGTTTATGCTTAGCGAACTCAAAACGGCGTTCATCATCGGGTTTTACATCTATATCCCGTTCCTGATTATCGACCTCGTGGTGGCGAGCATTTTGCTCTCGATGGGCATGATGATGTTGCCGCCTGTGGTGGTCTCGATGCCTGCGAAGCTGCTGGTGTTCACGCTGGCGAACGGCTGGGGCGTGCTGGCGCAGTCGCTGGTGCAAGGCTTTCGGTGATGTATACTCTACGCCAGCATGCTCTGGGTTGCCGTGCAGGCGGTCTTGTTTCTGGTTTATGGCTACGCGCTGGTTGCGACGCCGAGTGCGGATTGGGGCGTTCTGCGCTGGCTTGGCGCGCCGCTGATTCTGGGCGGCGCGCTCCTTGCCGTACCCGCACTCATCGCGCACGGGCGGAAACTCACTCCCCTGCCCGAACCCAATCGCGCGTTGGGGCTGAAAACCACGGGCGTCTACGCCTCCATCCGCCACCCGATGTATACGGGACTGCTCCTGCTCACCTTTGGGCTGGCAGCCCTGTTCCAGAAGCCGTGGGGGATTGCGCTTTCGGGCGCGCTGACCGTCTTTTTCAACCTCAAAGCCCGCGAAGAGGAGCGACGCCTGCGCCAGTGCTACCCCGACTACATCGACTACCAGCGCATGACGGGACGATTCCTGCCACGCTGGAGAAGGTAACTCCAGGGACTAACTAACCCTCCGACTGCGCCTGATACGCCAGCAGCACCGCATCGGCGACTTCAGCAAGCGATTTGCCTGTCTGCTCGGCGGTTTGTTGCAGGCGGCGGAAGGCTTCCTCTTCTGAAAGCCCAAGCTGCTGCATCAGCATGCGTTTGGCGCGTCCGATGCGTCGCCGCGCACGCATTTCCTGCTCCAGATTGAGCGCCTGCGCCTCCAGCGCCTTGAGTTCGCGATAACGGCTCACCGCCACCTGTATCGCGGGCGCAAGGTCGGCTTCCCGAAACGGCTTGACTAAATAGCCCAGCACGCCCGCGCGATCCGCCCCCGTAATCATCTCCGGCTCGCTGTAGGCGGTCAGAATCAGCACGGGCGCGATGCGCTCCTTCGCGAGACGGTGCGAAAGTTCAATCCCGTTCATTTCGGGCATCATGATGTCGGCGATGACCAAATCGGGCTGCAGCGTGCGGGCGAGTTGCAGCGCGTCCGCGCCGTTGTCCGCCTCGCCCACTACGATATGCCCCATCGCCTCCAGCATCGCCTTCAGGTCGAGCCGAATCACGGGTTCGTCGTCCACAATCAGCACACGATAGGACTTCATGCCTCGCCTCCTGCGAAGAAGACTTCCACGCCGCGCGGCGTCAGGTACTCGCGCAGCCTGTCTGCCAATCGCTGCGTACCGGGCGTCTCGGTTTCGGCGTGTCCGCCCTCAAACAGCACCACATCCCGCGCCCACGCTTCCCATGTGTGGTGGTGGCGCACTTCGCCCGTGAGCAGCGCGTCGGCGTGGGCGCGTTGCGCGTCAGGCAGATAGTCGCCGCCTGAGCCGCCCACCACTGCAAGTGTTCGAATCAACTTACTCGGCTTGCCGTACATGCGCACATAGGGGTTGCCCAGCTTCTCGGCAAGGTAGTCGCGCAGCTCGCGCGCGAGCATCGGCTTGGGCAGCGCGCCCACACGCCCCAGCGCATGCTGCCCATGAACATGCAAAGGATATACATCGTAAGCGACCTCTTCGTAGGGGTGCGCCCGCAGCATCGCTTGGATTACAGGTTGCAGCCGCTCGGCGGGGACCAGCATTTCGATGCGCATCTCCTCAGCGTGTTCGCGCTTGCCCACCTGCCCCAAATAGGGGTTCGCGCCCTCCATCGGCTCGTAAGTGCCCGTGCCCGCTGCGTAGAAGGCGCAACGACGATACAGCCCAATCACGCCTGCCCCCGCGTTCGCCATCGCGTCAATCACGGCGTCGATATGCTCGGTCGGGGTGAACACGGCGATTTTGTAGTCCTGCCGCGCGGGTCCTTCGCCGAAGGGGCGCACTTCGGACAGTCCCACGAGTTCCGCCAGCGTGTCGTTAATCCCGCCCGGCGCGACATCCCAGTTCGTATGCACGGCGACCAGCGCGATTTTCGCCTCGCACAACGCCTGCACCGCCATCCCCACGGGGTCGTCGAAGCGCACAGTGCTGAGCGGGCGGAAAATCAGCGGGTGATGCGTCACCAGCAACTGGCACTGGCGATACCTGGCGTTGGCGACGGTGCGCGGGTCGGGGTCTAACGCCACCAGCACGCGCTCCACAGGCATGTTCGGGTCGCCGATTTGCAGCCCGACGGGGTCGTTCGGGAACGCCCACTGCGGCGGGGCGATTTCGTGCAGATAGCCCAGCACTTCGCGTACCGTCGTCGCCATAGCGGGGGGAATTGTACCTGTTGGAAAGGAGAGCTTGTGCGACCTTCGCTTTCGCTTCACTTGAAATAACCCGTTTTGGCGTTCCAGTGAAGCGATGAATCCTGGCATAAGACGCAAGTGGAGTTTCAACAACCAGCAGGAACGATTCGTGAAATCACGAATCTCGCAAGAAAACAGGAAGGGGGCGATGATGCAGCTCCAATCCCTGGAACGGTGGAAGGAAACCGACTGGCTAATGCAGCTAACACTTCGCGCTGGACGCTTGACCTCTTACGAGGACGACGCGAGCGACCTTGCTCACGCTTGCCTGTACGCCTATTACACTCGTTTCCACGCTTTCCCCTGGCAAGCCGCCGAACGCGGACACGCATGGCGCTGGTGTTGCCAGAAGATACGTTCCCTGTACCCGGACGCCCTGCGCGCTACTCAACGACACCCCTGTCTCTTGCTTTAAGCGATCTCGGAAGGTGAAGTCCTTATCGAAAGTGGTGATTGCGCGTCTCCACACCGAGAAGCAATTTGCCGTCCCAGAAGATCTGTCAAAGTGGAATGAGATGGTCTCCATATTCATATCTAAGGCGGGGCTCTCGCTGCCTGAGGCAGTTGCAGATTTAGATGCCTACAGTAAGCGCAAGCAAACATGGCCTCCTGATAATCTAATAGAAGCCCCTCGCGGGGTCGTCGCCTTACGCATGCTCGCTGAGATGGCAACCGAAGCGTATGCAAAGGGGGTACCCACTGCTTTCCTCCTCTTTGATGGGTGGACAGAAGAGTTGCGTGAAAAAGACCCCATCCTCTGGATACGCATCCAGTTGGGTAAACGGACGGGCGCCGAGCGCATCGTATGGCTCATCGATCAACTGCTGGCGGATGGGGTTCAGACCATCGAGGATAGATTCTTGCAACAAGCAATTGTGGACTGTGGGGAACAGGCGGTTCCTGCATTAGTGGCAAAGATTGAAGCACTGGAACGCAGCGAGCACACCTCCTCGGCTCACCTGCTCCATATGGAACTCTTGATAGAGACGCTCGCATCTTTCGATTCGCCATTGGCGTCCCAAACACTGGAGCGACTGAGGCTTCATCCTGAAAGCAGTATATCGGAGATGGCTTTGGTATACCTTGGACGAAGGCAACGAGACGAAAGACCCTGCTTTGTAAGCTGGCTATAATATCACTCGTCCCCGCCCCACCGCGTGGGCGGATCCTTGCTCAGTCCCAGCCAGCACAGCCGTCCAATGACTGCGCCGGCTGCCGCCGTGAGCGCGACCAGCCAGCGCGGAGGGACGCCGAGCACCTGCGGCGCGTTCCTGAGCATTTCGTCAGGCATAAAGGGCGCGCTCAGCAGTGCAAACAGCCCCGTGACCATTGTGAACACCGACATCGTAATCAGGAACACCCAGCCGATTGTCAGGCGCATCAGCAGAAAAATCCCACCCAGCGTCTGAATCGTCGCGAAAAAGCGCAGGCTGAACGGCGTGGGCGCGCCGTTCAGCGCTGACCACCAGATGCTCGCGCCAACCAGCAGCCAGAAGAGCGCGATGAGCCTTGTTGTGATGCGCATTATCTGCTCAGCCGATAGCGCAGGAAACCGTCCTGCTCTTCACGCTGCGCCAATCCCTGTTTGACCAGCCCGTCCAGATAGTCCCGCGCCTCCGTGAGGGAGAAGTTGAGGATCAGGCTGGCTTCCGCCGGGGTAATTGCGCCGCCGTGTTGCAACGCGTGCGCGATTAATCGGCGTTCGCGCTGGCGCGGCGCGTCCTCTTTCTGCTCCGTATAGCCGCGCCAGAACAACCATCCGCCGACGGCGGTCATGCCCCACAGCAGCAGGGTTCGGCTAAGCAGCTCGCCCCAGCCCCAGCCGCCGTGCAGACGGTTCCAGAGTTCGTCGACGAACCTGCCCGTCCACAGCACAATCACAATCACGCCTACTACCGCCAGTGCGCCGCCAATTGCCTGCTTCCACAAGTAGGGTGGCAGCGTCTGGGAGGCGGTCTGTAAGAGCGAAAGGTCGCCGCTCTGGCTCAGGCGAGCGCGGATTGCAGCGTACATGCTGGCGCAGTGATAGCCCGCGATGACGGGCGCGGCAATCAGCCAGAGCGGTTCGCTCGTCGCGGGGCTACTGGCGACCATCATGAGCAGCATTCCCCAGAGAAACAGCGCGCCGCCGAACCACAACAACGCACGGAACGGCATCCCCTGAAGCAAATGCCCCAGCCCCGGAAGCATCAGGGATGCAAGACCATACTCCTGATACTGGCGCAAACTCTCGTTGCGTAGTTGCATCGTCTCCCCTCCAGATATGTCGGGAGTGTACCCTATGGCTAAGCATAATTTGCGCGAGGACCTCAGCCTGTAGTTCGGAAAGGGAGAGAAAGCCAGCGTTGCAACCCCTCAATAAGTAATGGAGCGGGCAGCGGGAATCGAACCCGCACCACCAGCTTGGAAGGCTGGAGCTCTACCATTGAGCTATGCCCGCTCGTGCGGCTTATTATACCTTATTCGCGCCA
>CAYYCA010000089.1:0-7999 GCA_964470265.1 uncultured Fimbriimonadales bacterium
CCCAAGCTACACAAACACAACTTAGCACGGACAGGAATGTCCGTGCGACTTAGAGGCTCGCCGACAGCACATTCGCCATAATCGACACGCGCAGGGTGGACTGCTGCGGGTCGTCGGTCTCGATAATCAGGTTCTTGCGCACGGTACCCGACTGCCAGCCACCCTTGTAGCGCAGGATGAAGCGATGCTGCTTGCCGTCTTCCGTCGCCTCATGCTTGACCTCGATGTTCGGGTCATCCACCTCGAACTTTTTGACCTGGAAGCCCTTATCGCTGCGGCTGACGGTCACTACCCGCTCGATCGGCAGCGGCGTCGCCGAGTTAATCGCGCCGAAGAACACGGTGGTCGGCGTGACCACGATGCCCTTCTCATAGTTCAGCGCGATGTTCACCTGCGGCTGCGCGGAAGAGTTCGTGCGCGCGGTCGCCAGGATCGTGTTGCGTCCCGGCGGCGCGTCGGGGTTGATCGTGATCACCACGCGCGTGCGCTTATCGTCGATTTTCTGCGCCTCTGCCTTCGCGAAGGGCACATTCACGCGCACCTCCTGCACCTCCAGCGGCTCGTTCGTGTTGGAGACAATCTCCACCTCCTGTACCGTGGGACCGTCGCTCTTCAGCACAACGGGGATTTGCTCGCTGGGGCGCACCTCGATGGCGACGCGGATGTTCGTGGTCAGGCGCAGGGTGAGGCTGGGGTTGTCGGGATCGTTGCTGGTGACCTGAATCGTTTTCACCTGCGCGCCTCGGAAACCCGCTGAGCGTAGCTCCGCCTCGATTCTGCCCTCTTTGCCTGGCTCAATCACCTTATCGAAGTAGGGCGTGACACAGCCACAGCTGGGACGCGCCATGATCTCCAGCGGCGCGTCGCCCTCGTTCTTGACGATAAAGGTGTGTTTCACTACCGCGCCCTGCGTAATCTCGCCGAAATCGTACTCCATCGGCTCAATCTTGATTTTAGGCTTAGGCATGTAGACCTGCGTGCGGTTGGCGACATAGCCCGCCAGCGTCGTGCGCACCTGATTCAGCGCGCGCACGCGCTCGACTTCCTCGCTGGTGGGGGCAGTGGGCAGGTCTTCTGTGTTCCAGACAGGTCCCATCAGGTCAGTGTCTTTCTGGCTCTCGCCCAGCCCCAGGTATGCCCCGATTGCCTGCCCCACGAGATGCGCCACCGCTTTAGTTGACTGAGGCATCTCGGTGTAGGGGATATAGGTCGCAATCCGCGCGCGCACGCGCCGACGGTCGCCCTGATTCGGGGGCAAAAAGAGCCGCGCGCGCCCATGCATCAGGCGGAACTGCCCTGCCGTAATTTCCGCCACATCTTCCTCGAACACAATCTGCACATCGGCGGCGCGTTCATCCTCTGTCCACTCGATGCGGGGGTTGCCCCCCAGCGCGTTGTTCCAGTTTTGTACCGCCTCCAGCGCCGCTTGACGGAAATTCTCGCGCAGGTCAATCGGAATGGTCGCCCAGCTGCCGTACACGCGAATCGTGGACGGAATCACGGTCGGCTTGATGAGCTTCTCCGCTTCGCCAAACTCGCCCTTCGAAAGTAGGTTAATTGCCTGAATAAGCTGATCGTGTTCCGCTTTTGCGACATTTTCTGGAAGCGTGGGCGCTTTCGGCGCGTTCTGCGCCCCTGCCAGCGTCCAGCACCCAATCAGCAACAACGCTGCAAACCATTTCTGCATACGAATACCCTCCGCCCTATATTATAGCCTTAAAACCCCTCGCAGGTATAATTCACCCGCCGCGAACGCGGCGCTTGAACAGTTTAGTAAGGAGGCGTTTATGAGTCAGACGACGCGCACTTTGATTTTCGTTAAGCCCGACGGCGTGCGCCGCGGGTTAGTCGGAGAAATTATTCAGCGATTCGAAAAGCGAGGGATTCGCATCGTAGGCTTGAAAATGGTGCGTCCGTCGCGCGAGCTTGCCGAGCAACATTACGCCGTGCATCGCGACAAGCCGTTTTTCGAGAGCGTGGTGAACTTCATCACTTCGGGTCCCGTGGTAGCGATGGTGCTGGAGTGCCCCAACGCGATTGAGGTGACGCGCCAGATGATGGGCGCGACGAACCCGCTCAACGCCGCGCCAGGCACAATTCGGGGCGATTTCGGGCTGGATATCGAGCAGAATATCATTCACGGCTCGTCCGATCCTGAAGCGGCGGAGTATGAGCTGAACCTCTGGTTCAAGCCAGAGGAGCTGGTGGGGTAATTCCTAAAACCGTTCGCTCACCGACAGCTTACCCCTCAGCAACACCTGATACCCCCGCGCGATGATTTCCGCCTCATCGACGGCGGCGCGGGCGTCAGCGCGGAGGCTTGTCAGCAGTCCCTGCAACGCCTCCGCTGCGGCGCAGAGCCACGCCTCCTCGTCGGCGGCGTCGCACGCGAACGGCTCCCCCACGCGCAGATAGGCGCGCGGATACTGATGATAACTCGGCTCGATGTGAATCGCCAGCGGCAATAGTGCGGCGTGCGGAACCCGACGCGCCAGCCAGCACAGCGACCGTTGAAACGGCAGCAGTCGCTCCGTATCGCCGTGCAGCGCGCCTTCAGGAAACAGCAGCAGCGCAGTGTCGGGCGACTGCAGCCGTTCCAGCGTGCGCCGCACGGTACGCGCCCGCGCCGCTGTGTCGTCAGGCGGAAACGGCAACGCGCCCACTGCCCCGAACGGTGGAAACCGTCGATACGCCTCCATCCATACCAGACCGCGCCGCCCCCACGCACGGACCAGCCAGTAGCCCAGATAGCCGTCCCACCAGTAGTGATGGTTCGCGAACAGGACCAGCGGATTCGGCTCTGGCGGGGGCGCGCCGCGTACATAGACCGCCCGAAAATGCCCGCGCAGGCTGCGCCGAACCAGCCCGTCCACAAATCGCACCTGTAAGTTTACGAACGCGCCCGATAGACCCGCCCTTTCCATAGAATCGCGCCTCGCCGATGCCATACAACCGAACGCCCCAGTGTAAACAGACCCAGCAACACGCTTAACGGATAGAACAGCCCCAGCCGAAACGGCAACCCCACTACCCGCGCCGACAGCCCGAAGATGACAACCGCCCCCAGCACCGCGGCGGTCGCCTGTGCGCGCTGCTCCGCTATCGTTAGCATCCCCAGCGGAACCAGATACACCAGCGCCAGCATCAGCCCCACGAACATCGCCATCGGAACCGTGCGACAGATGGCGACGGCGTTTTTCGCGAAGCCGTTAATCGCGTCCTCCAGCGTGGGATACATCGAGACCGTCAGACAGCCCCGCGCGTCCAGCAACCGCACTATTCCCCGATGCCGTTTCACGAGCGCCGCGAGCGCAACATCCTCCAGCACCGCATCTCGCACGAAAAAGTGGGGCAACCAGCGTGCATAGTCTGCCCTGCGAAAGGCAATCACCTGCCCGTTCGCGAACGCAAAGGCGGGATTCGGGCGCCCCTCCGCCAGCGAGAGCGGCAACAGCGTGAAGACGGAGAACGGAACCATCAGCTTCAACAGGGCAACCGGCAGGCTAACGGGTGTGAAGGCGGGGATCGCGCTAACCAGCTGGGCGTCGGTGCGCGTTAGATAGCTGCGCATCGCCTCAACGAACCCTGAGCCGCAGCGCAGGTCGGCGTCCAGAAACAGCAGCCAGTCGCCCTGCGCCCGCGTCGCCAGTTGATAGCACGCCCAGTTCTTGCCCACCCAGTCGTCGGGGCGCGGCGCGCTGCGAAACCACTTTACGCCCATTCGCGCGGCGTTGCGCTCCAGCCACTCGGTTGTGCCGTCGTCCGAGCCGTCGTCGCATACCCAGCATTCCACGCCTTCCCTGAGCTGCGGCGCGAGGCGCTCCAAGAGGGGCGGGAGGTTCTCGATCTCGTTGCGGGCGGGGATGAGGAGCGAGAGCGTTGCCCTCACCCCCGACCCCTCTCCCACCGCTTGTGAGAGGGGCGTTTCGCTCTCCCTCTCCCACGCGGGGGGAGAGGGAGAGTGAGAGCGGCACACCCGCCGTCCGCGCCAGTAGGCGAGGTTATATAGCAAAATCCCCAGCTGCACGCCCAGCACGCCGAAAATCAGCAGCCACACGGGATAGGATACCCGTCTACACAAGTTCGTCGGCGGAGACGCCGACGCCACGGGCTGAACTTATCTCCACAGCAGTTCCATCAATAGCGGTTCATATCGGCGGCGCAGGGCAGCGTTGGCGTAGCCAATCCAGCCGACCGGCGCGCGCGTGTCCAGCGGCGCACGCAACGGTTCGCCTCGCAAATCCGTCACCTGCACGCCCAACTCCTGCGCAATGAGCGCGGTGCAAATGTCGTAGGGATGACAGGTCAGCGGTGAGACGGGCAGCCCCATCCGCGCGAACGCCCACGGACGCAGGTCGGCAATCAGGCGGTCGCGCCCGCTCATCAGCTCAAACAGCTGTCCCCCAGTGGAAGCGTACTGGTCTTCGAACGCCAACGGGTTGACGCTCTCGCCCAGCGCGCGCGCCCAGAACTCCGACTCCAGCTCAGCGATTTTGAGCTTGCCTTCAGGAAACAGTTTGACGAACGAGGCGAAGCCGTGTTCGAGCGTCTCGGCGCGGCTCGGCGCGAGCGGCGTGGGCTGAATCTCGCCTGTGAGCATGTTGTGCAGCTCCGCGTGCGCCCCGTTGCCGCGTATCGCCCACAGATGATACGCCAGATACTGGCGCGTGGTGGGCAGCTCGGTCTGCATCGCAAGCAGCGTATGCTCCAGCGTCGTCTCGCGCCCGAAGTTGGGGGCAATCGCGCTCAGCAGCCACGCGCTGCGCTTATCGTACATCAACGGGCGCGTGCCGTCGATAGGGTCGACTATCAGCAGGAACTCCGCCTCACGGGCGGGCGTCCCTTCGGGCAGCGGATACCAGCCGTCGTCGCCAATCCCCTCCGCAATCAGCACGAACGGCGACTCCTGCGCCCACTCGCGACAGAGGTCAATCAGCAGCGTCTCGAGGTGCGCGTCGAGGGCGTACTGCGTGTCGCCGCCCGCGTCATGGCTCACCTGCGCCAACACAGCAGGGTTCTGAGAACGCAGATGCCGATACAGATGGTCGCGCAGGCGCAAATGCAACTGACGCAGGCGGTTCAGATAAAAACTCATCTCCCGACTGAGCAGCAGGCTCATAGCGCAGGGAGTGTACCTCAGGAATGGGGTATAATGGGAGTCAAGATGAAAACGCACTCAAATGTTGGAGATATTCTCAAAATTGACGGCTCTTACGGTGAAGGCGGCGGGCAGATACTGAGGACAGCGTTAGCCTTATCGATGATTACGGGGCAACCCGTCGAGTTTTACAATCTGCGCGTGAAGCGTCCTAATCCGGGCTTGCAGCCGCAGCATCTGACCGCGATTCACGCCGCCGCGACGATTAGCAACGCGCGGGTAGAAGGCGCGATGATTGGCTCCACTGAGCTGCGTTTTGAACCGAGCGAGGTCGTCGGCGGGGAGTTTATGTTCGACATCGAGGACATTTCTGGTCAAGGCTCGGCAGGCGCGCTGGCGCTGGTGGCGCAGACGGTGCTGTTGCCCCTCGCGTTGAAAGGTCAGTCGGCGAAGATTACGCTGTTTGGCGGCACGCATGTCGGCTGGAGTCCGGGCACGGACTACATCGAGTATGTCTATCTACCTGCGCTGCGCCACTTTGGGGTGGAGGCGCGCATCGAAACGCTGGAGGCGGGCTTCTATCCGCGCGGCGGGGGACGCGCCGTGCTGTATGTGGAACCCGCGAGTCTGCCCCTCAAGCCCATCGACTGGCGCGAGCGCGGACGGCTCAAGCGCGTGCGCCTCATTTTCACGCTATCCAACCTCCCTGAGAGCATCCTGCGCCGCGGCGATCAGGCGGCGGAAACCCTGATTGGGCTGATGGGGCTGCAGCCGGAGTTCGTGCATCGCGTGCTGCCCTCGCGCGGATTCGGACTCTCCGTGACGCTCACGGCGGAGGCGGAACACGGCTACGCGGGCTTCATTCGGCTCGGACGGCGCGGCGTCGCCATCGAGCAGGTCGTCGAAGAGGCGTGGACCGAGTTCACCGCGTGGGCGAAAACACGCACGGCGGTCGACTACTTCCTGTCTGACCAGCTGATTCTGCCTGCGCTGTTCGCCAACGGCGCAAGCGCATGGACGACCCACCGCGCCACCAGCCACCTGCGCACGCTGTTGTGGCTCGTGCCGCAAATGGTCAAAACGGGCGTGGAGCTGACCCAGCTCGCGGACGGGGGCGTGCTGGTGCGCATTATGCCCGGCGAGGAGAACATCAGCATCGCCGCGAACGGCAAGCCGTCATACATCGACGAAATAGCGGAGTCGCCAGACTTCTGAGTCGCGTTCTAGGCGCAGCCCGTGATAGGTGACCGACTTCACGGGCGCGCCGTCCCACTCCAGCTGTTGCGGGTCAATCGGGCGGTAATGCGCCTGCGCGCGCAGCCGCCATCGCCCCTCCTGCTCGCTCACCTCCACTCCGCTGTACCGACTGAACAGCCGATGATGCACCTCGAACTGGTACACCAGCTCGTTGAGCCACCTGACCATGAGCATTTCCAGGTCAGGGGCAGTGATTTCGATATCGATCTGCTCCGTCGGGGGGTAGGCGTCGGGGTCAATCATCAGGCGGAACAGCCCGCGCGCCGCCGTCTCGAACAGGTCGGGCAAACTGCTCGCCTCCACCTCCAGCCCCTTGTCCGCCGTGTGGTCTAAAATGTGGAACTTGCCCATCGCGCGAAAAGTATACCTGCCCCCAAATCGAGGTATAATTCGGTTCAAGCAGTGTTGCTTGCGGGATGATTCGGCGTTCGGCGAGGGGGCTGATCGGCTAAGGGAGCGTCGCCTATGATGATTCTGATGAAGCGCGAAGCGACAGAAGCACAGATTCAAGCGGTTTGTGAAGCAATTCACGAACACGGATTGGAGTCGCTGGTGTTGCCCGGCGGTCAGCGTGTGGCGGTGGGCATCCCCAGCGCGATTCCGCCTGAGCTGCGCCCTGTGTTGGATCAGCATCTGTCGGCGATGGACGGCGTGGATCAGGTGATTCACATCACGCGCCCCTACAAGCGCGCCTCACGCGATTTCCATCCACACGATACGGTGGTGCGCGTCGGGCGCGTGGAGATTGGCGGCGGACGGTTCGCCGTGATGGCGGGGCCCTGCGCTGTAGAGAGCTATGAGCAGACTTTAGAAGCGGCGCGCGCCGTGAAAGCCGCCGGCGCGCAGATTCTCCGCGCAGGCGCATACAAACCGCGCACCTCGCCCTACTCGTTTCAGGGGCTGCAGCGCGAGGGGTTAGAGATTCTGCGCACCGTCTCGCAAGAGGTGGACATCCTCACAGTGAGCGAAGTAATCGACCCGCGCGATGTGGAGACCGCTGCCGAGTATATCGATATCCTGCAGATTGGCGCACGCAACATGCAGAACTTCCCGCTGCTGGTGGAGGTGGGCAAATCGGGCAAGCCTGTGCTGCTGAAACGCGCGCCCAGCGCGACGATCGACGAGTGGCTCGCCGCCGCCGAGTATCTGCTAACTAACGGCAACGAGCAGGTGATGCTCTGCGAGCGCGGAATCGCCCCGTTAGACCGCGCCTATGTGCGCAACACACTGGATATCAACGCCGTGCCCGTGATCAAGTACCACTCGCACCTGCCGATTATCGTAGACCCCAGCCACGGGATTGGGCATGCGCGTTATGTGCCTTCCGTCGCGTTGGCGGCAGTGGCGGCGGGCGCAGACGGGCTGATTATCGAAGTCCATCCCCACCCCGAACGCGCGCTCTCCGATGGCGTGCAGTCGCTCAACCCCGAAGCGTTCACGCAACTGATGGCGCAAATCAACGCGATTCGAGCGGTGATTGCGCCGATGAGTGCAAAGTGAGGCTTTGGTGATGAACCCATTAGCCACACGGGGTCTCTTTTTTCCGAAAAAGTTATCGGGAGTTTCCTGTGAACAGGGATTGTTCAAGATGTCATACCCACTGGGTTTTCAAGTGCGTCGTCGGCGGGGACGCCGACGCTACGC
>CAYYCA010000090.1:0-7909 GCA_964470265.1 uncultured Fimbriimonadales bacterium
AGGAGGGGGGAGAACAGTGTGGAAAGGTGACGATTTAATCTTTGAGGGACTTATTCCTCCCCCGAACTCCGCACTTCGACAGTAATCGTCGCCTCGATGTCGGCTTCCCAGCGAATGGGTACGGCGTAGGTTCCCGCCATCTTAATCGGCTCCAGCAGGTCAATCGTGCGTTTGTCCACGCGCACGCCGTGCTGTTGCAGGATTGCCTCCGCGATGGCGTCGGCGGTCACCGCGCCGAAGAGCTTGGTGGAGTTGGGGGCGGTGCGTCCCTGAATCGTGACGGTCTGCCCATCGAGTTTTGCGGCGGTTTCGCGCGCCGCCTGGCGGATTTGCTCGGCGCGCTCTTTACGCACGCGCTCGCGCTCTGCACGCGCCTTCAGATTGCCTTTCGTAGCGGGCACCGCCCAGCCTTTCGGAATCAGATAGTTGCGTGCGTAGCCGCCCGCCACCTTCTTAATATCGCCTGCTTTGCCCAGATTCGGCACATCGCGCATCAGAATCACTTCCATGGTATTTGCCTCCTTAGCGTTGAATGCGTATCCCGAACGCGGGCTGATTGCGGCGGAAGGGGCTATCGAGTCCGCCCCAGAGCCACACGCCTTCCGAGACGCGCCAGTGCAACCGCGCCTGCCCGCGCCAGTTGTTCGGGTCGAACAGGTCGATTGTCAGCATCCCCTGCTCGCTGAACTTATAGTCTACCCCAAAGCCCGCCTTTGCGCCGTAGATGCCGTAGCGCAACAGCAGATTCGGACTAATCGGCGTCCCGTACTGCGCGATTAACTGATCCGACTCAGTGAAATCGTACAACCCAATCCGCAGCTGGTTCTGGTTTTGCAGGAAGAAGGTCGCGATTAAATCGGTGCGGTAGCGTTCGAGGTCGGTGTTGTAGCCCATTTCGAGCTGATAGGCGGCGTCGCGCACGCCGAAGGTGCGCGCGCTGGCGAAACTTTCCAGCGATTCGTTCACCTTGCGGAACGACTCGCCTGCCTGTTGCAGGATGGGCTTCGCCTCGTTCAGCGTCTCGTTCAGGTTGCGCGTGAGCGTTTCGGCGTTGTCCAGCACCGCGCCCGTCTTGTCGGCGAGTGCGATGGCGCGTTCGCTTACCACGCGCACATTTTCGACCGTTGCTTTCAGGTCGTCCTGAATCTGCTTGTCGGCGACGAGCTGGTTCACCTCGTCGAGGATTTGCTCCACCCGCTCGGCGCTGGCGCGTGCGCTGGCGAGCGCGGCGCGGAGGTCTTCGTTGAGCTGGGGATCCTGGAGCAGTTTGTTGGTCGCTTGCAGGGCGCGGTTCATCTCGCGTGTGGCGTCGGCAGCGTTGGCAAGCAGGCGGCGCACCGAGTCGCGATTCTCGGCAAGCAGCCCCTCGGCTTGAGCCATCAGGCGCGTGGTCTGATTCGTTGCCTGCTCCACTGCCTGAAGTGTGTCCTGAACCGCGCTGCGCAGTTGCTGGTCTTCCAGCAGCGCGCGCGCGGCGGCGAGCGTGCGCTGCACTTCTTGCAGGGTCGCTTCGATTTCAGGCGCGAAGCGGTCGAAGGCGCGGCTGAGGTCTAACGGCGGCTCGCCGTCGACGATGCTGCCCGCCGCGAGGACGCCGCGCATCTGGTCGGGCGGCACAATCTCCACGCGTGTTTCGCCCGGCAGCAGCAACCCGCCAGAGAGCCGAAAAGTGGAGCCTTGCGGGATTTGAACCCCTTCACGAATGGCGAGGGTGAGCGTCGCTTTCGGGGGCGTTCCTTCCAGCGCAACTGCCTTGACAAAGCCGACGGGCACGCCCGCCATCAGCACCTGCGCGCCCGTTGATACATTCCGCGCATCCGCGAAGCGCGCCTTAATCAGGTAATGCCCCCGCTCCGAGAAACGCGCCTGCAGAAACTGCAAGCCAACGACGAGCAACGCTACGCCAATCAGCAGCACTGCGCCCACACGCGCCAGGTCCGACCGCATCGGCATGAGAGTACCCAATTCAGGGCGCGACTTCCCAGACGCGCGTGGTCTGAATCTGGATTTTCAGTTCGGACACCCCTCGAAATTCGAGCAGGCGCAGGCTGCCTTCCCGCGCGGGCAGGTAGCTGCGCGTCTGCGGCGCAAGGGCGCACCATGCCTTCGCTTCTGCCTCGTCGTGCGCCATCCCGATGCTCTCCATATCGAAAGTGAACACCCGAAACGCCTCGCTCAGGCGTGCGAGCAGCGACGGCGGCAGCGCGACGGTAAAAATCGCCTCTACCCCCTGCGCCTTCCAGCGGGGGTTGTCCGTGTCGGGGTCATATTGTGCGCAGGTCTCCACCACCTCCGCGCCCAGCTCGCGCAACGCCCGCTCTTGGGCTGGCAAAAGCGCGTGTCGTGAGATTACGACGCTTTTCATGGCGACGGTATAATACCCCCTGTGCGATGGGCGTATTGGGTGGACGCGCTACTGTGCCTGCTGTTGGTGTGTTATTTTTTGCCGGAACTAACGGGCGAATCGCGCGAGCGACTGCTGAGCGCTGAGTACTGGATTCAGCGCATGCGCGGCGAGCATCTGATGACGCGCGAGGGCGTGCTGTGGCGCGGCGACCCCCGCGTCCCCGTCGTCGCGCTTACCTTCGACGACGGGCCCGACCCTGAAACAACCCCGCGCATTCTGGACATTCTGAGACAGGAGGGCGTTCGGGCGACCTTCTTCGTGGTGGGAACCAAGCTCAAACGCTATCCCGAACTGGCGCGGCGCATCGCAGCGGAAGGGCACGCGCTCGGCTGCCACAGCTACGACCACCAGCGACAGACCAATCTCACGGAGGAGCAGGTGTGGCGTCAGATTCGCGACTGTCAGGTTCTGGCGCGGCGGGCGGGGGTGCAACTGGTTGCTTATCGTCCGCCGTACCTTGAGCAAAACGCGACGGTGCGCCGCGCAGTGCAACGCTGGCAGATGCCCCTCGTGATGGCGACCGTGCTGGGCGAAGCAGAACACCCGACGCGCACGCACGCATGGGTCTATCGCTACGCGCGACGGGCGCATAACGGCAGTATCCTCTTGCTGCACGACACTTACCCACACACTGCCGATGCACTGCCCGAACTGATTCGCGCCCTGCGCCAGCGTGGGTTCGAGTTCGCGACAGTGCCTGAAATGGTACGCCAACTGAGCGACGGACCTCATCCCCCCACATTCTTGCGCTCTCACACGAATAAATGAACGGGTATCTTTATATCCATGCAAAACGGATGGCGCATCACGACACTGGGATGGCTGGCGGTTGCGCTGACGCTTGCCAGCTGCACGCAGGCGCAAAACAGCGCGTCCAAGTACGACCCCGACCTGATTTTTGGTTATGATCGAACCCTGCCCCTCAGCCCGCAGGAGACCCTCGCGGAGGAGACGGCGCAGTATCAGGTTTACAAAGTCACTTACCGTAGTGCGCGCGACCAGCGGGTGCCCGCGTTTCTCATCCTGCCGAAGAATCGGGGCGAGGAGAAACTGCCCTGCGTGATTCTCATGCACGGGCTGGGCGGCGATAAGCGGATGTTCCAGATGCTCTGGGGACCGCTGACTCAGGCGGGCTACGCGCTGTTCGCCATCGACGCGCAGTATCACGGCGAGCGCAAGCCGAGCGACGACATCCCGTTTTTCGGGATGTATCCCTATCGCGCCCGCGACGCGCTAATCCAGACCGTTATCGACCTGCGGCGCGGGGTGGACTATCTGCAGACGCGCAAGGAGATCGACCCCGACAGAATCGGCTACATCGGCGCGAGCATGGGCGGGATTATCGGCTCGATGTTCGCTGGGGTGGACGAGCGCGTGAAAGCCCCTGTGCTGCTGGTGGCGGGCGGCGACTGGAAGATTCTGATGGAGAAGAGTACGCTTTCGATGTGGCGCGACGCGGCGAAAAACAACCCCAAGCAGATGGAGGAGGCGTTGCGCGTGATGGATGTGGTGGATCCCGTGCACTGGGTGGGGCGGATTGCGCCGCGCCCGGTGTTGTTCATCAACGGCGACGCCGACGATGTGGTGCCCGTCGATTCGAATAAAGCCCTGCACAACGCCGCGCGCGAGCCGAAGAAGGTGGTCTGGTACAAAGGCGGGCATGTGCCGCCGCCGTCCGACTGGTTTACCGTAATCGGCGAGGTCACGCGCTGGCTGGATACGCATCTGAAGGGCAAGCAGAGCGCTTCAGGCTGGCGCGACTGGCTGCCCCGCTTGCGTTCGTGGCGTGAGTTCGCGGACTGGGCGGCGTCTTACGCGCCGCTGATTGCCGCCTTCTTCCGTGAGTTTACCGCCTCGTTGCGGGCGTACCTTGCGCCGATGACCCGATGAAAGCCCTGATTCTGGCTGGGGGCAAGGGCACGCGCCTGCGCCCGATTACCTTCAGCATGGCGAAACAGCTCGTGCCCGTCGCGAACAAGCCCGTGCTGTTTTATGGGCTGGAGGCGATTGCCGAGGCGGGCATTCGCGAGGTGGGCATGATTGTGGGCGACACAGCGGCGGAAATCCAACACGCCGTCGGCGACGGCAGCCGATGGGGCGTCCAGGTGACCTATATCCCGCAGCCCGAACCGCTCGGGCTTGCCCACGCCGTGCTGACCGCCGAGCCGTTCCTGAAAGACGAGCCGTTCCTGATGTATCTGGGCGACAACATCGTGACCTCCAGCGTCAAACCCCTCGTGGAAGCGTTCGAGACGCGCAAGCCGAACGCGCTGATTCTGCTCGCGGAAGTGCCCAACCCGCAGGAGTTCGGCGTGGCGGAGCTGCAGGGCGAGCGCGTCGTGCGCCTGATTGAAAAACCCAAGCAGCCCCCCAGCAATCTCGCGCTCGTGGGCGTCTATCTGTTCGATAAGCATATCTTTGAAGCGGCGCGCGCCATCAAACCCTCGTGGCGCGGCGAGCTGGAGATTACCGACGCCATCCAGTACCTCATCGACAAGGGCTACACGGTCGAATCGCAACAAATTTCAGGCTGGTGGAAGGACACGGGGAGCCTCGATGCGCTGCTGGAGGCGAACCGGCTCGTGCTGGAGGATTTGCAACCTGCGAACGAGGGCGTTCTGGAGGACGCGCAGCTGCACGGGCGCGTGGCGATTGGCGCGGGCAGCGTGCTGAGACGCTGTACCGTGCGTGGTCCCGCGATTATCGGCGCGAACTGTCATCTGGAAGACTGCTACATCGGCTCGTTCACGGCGATTGGCGACGGCGTGCGCCTCGTCGGATGCGAAATTGAGTATAGCATCGTGCTGGAAGGCAGCAGTGTGGAGAACATCGAGACGCGCATCGAGGGCAGTCTGCTGGGCAAGAATGTATCGGTGCGCGGCGGGGCGAAACGCCCACGCACCCTGCGCCTGATGCTGGGCGACAGCAGCCTGGTGGAGATGCCTTGAAAAACGCATAATTAAGGTATCCTAAACCCGACGGAGCGGCACATGCGAGGGATAGCGGTTGCGCTGCTACTGGGGCTGTTGCTGAGCCTGGCGTGGGCGGACGGTTTGCGCGAGGCGAAGCTGAATGTGCGCGGCGAGACGCTGGAGCTGAACCCGCCCGCGCTCTGGGATGGACGCGAACTGTGGCTGCCCGTGCAGCACCTCGAAAAGCTCGGTTTGCCGATTGAAGCAAGTGCGCATGCAATCCGCCTGACCACGCTGCCGTCCGACCAACCTACAGCGCATATCCCCTTGGACACGAAGCGCGGCGTGAACTGTGCGCCCGTCCGCGACCTCGCGCGGCGACTGGGCGGCTTCACCCGCTGGGACGAGCCGAGCCAGACGCTGACCCTGCTGGCGCGGCTGCAAGAGGCGCGACTGGAAGGCGAAGCCCTACTTGTAAAGACCAGTCTGCCCGTTGCTTGGCGCACCTTTAGGCTGGAGAACCCGAATCGGCTGGTGATTGACCTCGCGGGGTGCGCCCTGCCTGAAGTGCCTGCGCCGTTGCCTCAGCCGAACGAGCGCGTCAAAGCTGTGCGTATCGGGCAGTTCGACCCGAACACAGTGCGCATCGCGCTGGAGATGGACGCGCCGCACGCCACGCCCGAAAACGGACTGCACAGCGAGTGGCAAATCGCGCTAACGCCCGGCGCGCCTGCGCCTGTTGTGGCGGAGATAGCCGACGCGCCGCCGATTGCTGTGGAGGAGACGCGCCCGTCAGAACCCGCTCCAGAGCCGTTCCAGATTCCCGCACTACAGCGCACGCCGCAGGGCGTGGTGCAGCTCAGCGTGCCGACGCCCGAAGGCGCGCGCCCGAAGGTGCAGTTTCTGGAGAACCCGCTCCGGATTGCGCTCGATGTGCCGGGCTACCTGCAGGACGCCGTCGAGCAGGTCGTGGACGACCCGAACCTGTTTGTGCGCACGCTGCGCGCTGCGCCTATCGATGGGGGGATGGTGCGGCTGGTGCTGGAACTGTCGCGCTCGGTGGGGGCGCAAATACTGTCGGGCAAGACGGGCGTGACGCTCAACCTCCGCGCCCCACGCAACACGGGCGGCAAACTCAGCGAAAAGATTATCGTAATCGACCCCGGACACGGCGGCGCACAGCCCGGCGCGCGCTGGCGCGAGGGGAAAACTGTTATCGAAGAGAAAACCATCGTGCTGGCGATTGGGCTGCATGTGGCGGAGCTGCTCTCGCGCGAGGGTGCAAAAGTGATTCTCACCCGCGCTGAGGATAAAGCCGTTGGCTTATACGAGCGCACCGCCCTCTCCAACAGCGCGAACGCCCACTTTTTCATCAGCATCCACTGCGATTCGAACCCGCGTCCGAACTCGGCGTCAGGCACGACTATCTATTACCATAAAGACGACGCCGACAGCCGCGCCTTGGGGCAGGCGATTCTGAACGAGATCGTGAAAGTCAGCGGATTGCCCTCGCGCGGCGTGCGCTCCGACTCCGTGCTGTATCAGTCGGGGCTTGCCGTGCTGCGCACCAGCACGATGCCTGCCGTGCTGATTGAGGTGGGCTTCCTGAACCACTCGTTCGACCGCGCCAAGCTTGTCCAGCCTGAGTTCCAGAAGCGCATCGCTGAGGCGATTGTGCGGGGTCTCAAGGCGCATGTGGAGGGGCGATAGTCAGGGGGTCAGTTCGATGATGCTCACCTCGGGGCGCGTGTACCAGCGCGGCACGGCGCGCCCGTGCGTTACCCCGCTGGTGATGTAAATCCATGTGTCGCCCTCCTGATACAGTCCGTAAGGATGGCTCGTGCCGTACTTCGTTTTAGGAATATAGCTGCGCCCGAAGAGTTTTTGCAGGGTGCGATGCGCAGTTGTGGGCGCCCAGATTTGCCCCGCGTGCGTGTGCCCCGCTACAATCAGCGTCGCGCGGTCGCGGTAGGGGCTAAGCGCGGCATCGGGATTGTGCGAGAGCAGAATCACAGGATGGCTCGGATTTTCGGGGACGCCCCGAAACGCCTTCGCCCAGTCGGGGTTGCGGAACCAGAGATCGTAAATGCCCACCAGAGTCAGCCGCGTGTCGCCCTTGCGCAGGGTGAGATTCTCCTCGCGCAGCACGCGCACGCCTGAGTCTTGTAAGGCGCGTATCACAGCGTCCTTGCCCGACCAGTGGTCGTGATTGCCCAGCACGGCGTACACGCCCAATGGCGCGCGCACGCCCTGCAACGCCCGTCTCAGATAGGGCAAGCCGTGGTGCGTATGCACATAGTCGCCCACCAGCAGGATTGCGTCGGGCTGTTCCGCCATCGCCCGTTCCAGACATGCGCGGGCGTGCTGCATGCTGGCTTCATCGATAATGTGAAAATCGCCCAGCACGGCAAGTCGGATTGGCTCCTTCACAGGCGCGGGGAGTTGCACAGAGCGCACGCGCGTCCACCTGCCCACCGCGAAGCCCCCCAGCAGAATCAGCAGCCCTGTCAGCCCGACGGCGATACTCCAGCGTCGTGTGCGCATCGGGGAAGATTATACCGTGTGCCTCGTCGGCGGGAACCCGACGATT
>CAYYCA010000091.1:0-7894 GCA_964470265.1 uncultured Fimbriimonadales bacterium
ATCGGTATTAGGAAGCGCGTGAGCCGCCGTGCTATAATAGAATGGAGACAACGATGCGAACCCGTACAGGCTTTACTCTAATCGAGCTGCTGGTTGTGATCGCAATTATTGCGATTCTGGCGGCGATATTGTTTCCTGTGTTTGCGCAGGCGCGGGAACGCGCGCGGCAGACGGCGTGTCTTTCGAATGCGCGTCAACTCGCGATGGCGGTCATGAGCTATTTGCAAGACCATGACGAGGCGTTTATGCCCTCCACCAATTACGCCGTGCCCACGAATGTCCCAGAACGCATCTGGACGCGCATTATTCAGCCGTATGTGCGCGACACGGGGATTTTTATCTGTCCGAGCGCGCAGCGGGCGGGCTTCCCCACCGACTGGGCGCAGCGCGGGGTGGGTTCGATTGGCTATACGGCGGCGACCGCCTACGACCCGCAGGAGCTGGAGGGATTCGCCACGCCCGTTTATTTGGCGCAGTTGGACGAACCTGCCCGTACCCCAATGTTCGGCGACACGGCGAGCGGTCCGACCGCCGAAAAGTATCGCGGCTATGTATTTGACCCCTATGTGGGCGAGCCGAACCCGCGCGACCCCCGACTGGGCACGCCGCTCGTGGCGGATCGCGACCTGGTGCGCGAGCTGAACCACCTGCCGCCGTCGCGACTGAAACCGCTCTACGCCCGCCACTTCGCCACAGGCGACAATCGCGGGCTGGCGACGCTCATCTTCGGCGACGGACACGCGAAAGCTTACTCAGCGGCGTCAATCCTCGCACAGGATCGCGGCGCAAACCTGCTCTGGCGGTTCCGATAGGGTAATGAGCAGGAGGTACAATATCAGTGGCGAATCTCCACTGTGGAAGAATCGAGAGGGATGATTTCTATGTTCGCGTTGAACTTCTACACGGATTTGTACGAGGATATGCTGCGTTCCCTGCGCAAGACGGCGACGATTCGTCTGGGCGACAAGTCGCGTAAATACAGCGCGGGACAAATTGTGTGGGTTACCGTCGGACCGCGTTTCGGCAGACGGAAGCGATTGTTCACAGCGATTTTAGATCGGGTCGAGGTGAAGCCCATCGCCGATCTCAGCCCGCGCGACATCGAACGGGAGAACCCCGAATTCCGCACTGTCGAGGATGTGATTGCGCTGCTGGAGCGGATTTACGACCGTCCCGTGTCGATGGACGACCTGGTCACGGTCATCTACTTCTCGCCCGTAGATGAAGGGTGAGGGCGGGGGATCCAGACTTTACCGAGCGCGCGCATCCTGCCCGATTCGCTTTGCACACGCTCGACCGCCATACCGTCGTACAGCCCCAAATCGCGGTCGATATCGATAATCGGGTTCAGGAACTGACGCAGTAGGTCGGCGGATTCGGGAGGCAGGTTCGCGCCTTCGATTTCGATTTCCATCTCGGCGAGGTCTAAATAGCGTCCGTCGCGCGGGGCGAGCTTGCCGACGGCGCGGAACCGCACCTCGCTGCCGAGCAACGCCACGACGCCCTGCACCGTTGTCTGTTTGGGCGTCATCTGCACAGTGACCTCGCGAATGGAAGGCGCGTACTTGCGCCGAATATACGCCGCGAGGTCGGTTTCGTTCACTACAATCTCACATGCGCCGACGCCCGTCGCGCTCAAACGAAAGATGCGCTTAGAGATTGCCAGCCCCTTGTCATAACCGATGTCGGGGATGACAGCGGTCGCCCGCTCGGCGCGCAGCCCGCGCAGGCTCGCGTTCTCCATCAGCAGCACAAACTGCTGGATCCGCCCTGACTGCGGGCGTTCTGGCTCCAGCGTGAAGGGCAGTCCGTTCAGCGTGAAGTTGCGAGCGCGCACGGTGAGCGTCTTCAGGCGTCCTTGCATCAGCCCGTCGACGCCGTCGGGTTCGATTTTGACCTGAATCTCGCCCCCACCGATACGCTGTCGTATTTCACGGGCGGCGGTTTTTTCGACCTCGCGCAGCGCGCCGCGTCCGAGCGTCAGCACAATCGCGAAGATTGCCAGCCATTCGCGCCTCAACGCGCCCCCTCCAGCCGCTCGAGTTCCTTGCGGATGTCCTCGTTCCTCGGGAAGTTCTCGCGCATCAGGCGCAGCAGCTCGAGGGCGCGATAGCGCTGCCCGCCCAGCTCCAGATAGCGAGCGAGTTTCAGCCCCGTAGAGATGTCGTCCGGCGCGGCTTTATAAAGCGCCTGCAACGCCAAAATCGCGTCGACAGTGGAGCCATATTGCTCGGCGTGCATCACCCATGTACGCAGCATACTGATGTCCTGCGGGTTGAGCCGCGCCAGGTGCGAGTAGACGCCCAGCATCTCGCGCTGGCGTCCGAGCGCGTTCAGCAGGCTCAGCTGCAGGTGCAGGAGCGTGGCGTCGTCGGGATGGTCGCGCAGGCGGCGCTGCACGAGGGCGAGCGCGTCCTCCAGTTTGCCCTCCCGCCGCAGCAGCTCTACATAGGCTTTGAGCGGTTCCTGTCCCGGGGTGTCGCGGCGCGCGAGTTCTTCCACTACCGTTCGGTACTGCGCCTCGCGCCCCAGCTCGCCCGCCAGTCGCTCCAGCGCGGGGTACAGGCTCAGGTCGTCGGGGTTCACCCGCAACGCGCCGACGAGCGTATCCCACGCCGCCGTTTTCTGCCCCTGCTGCGCCTGAATCTGCGCGATGTGATAGAGCGTCCAGGTGTCGCTGGGGTCTAACGCGCGCGCGTTCTGATAGGCGCGGAGCGCGTCGTCGGGGCGTTTGAGAGTTTCGTAGATGACGCCCAGCAGCTTGTGAATCTGCGGATTGTTCGGCTCGCGTTTGAGGGCGTCCTGAAAGAGGGCAATCGCCTCCTCGCCCTTGCCCGCCTGAATCATTTCGCTTGCCAGAAACGGCAGGAACCGCGCGCCGTGGCGCTGCGCCATCTGCTTGAGGTAGTCCAGCAGTTCCTCGGTGCGTTGTTGCTCGCGATAGAGGTTGAGCAGGCTGGAGAACGCGATGGGGTGCGGCGTCTCAGCGAGCGTCATGCGCCGGTAGATTTCGACCGCCGCCTCGGTCTGGTTCAGTTTCCGATACATCGACGCTGAGCCGAGCAGTGCAATCTCGTTGTTCGGGTCTTGCTCCAGCACCTTGCGGTAGAGTTCGAGGGCTTGCTGGGCGTCGTTGCGCTTCTCGGCGAAGCGCGCCTTACCCAGCAGCGCGACGACCTCGTTGGGCGACTGCTGGAGCAGCTGGTCATAAAGTTGCGCTGCTTCCTCATCGCGCCCCTGACGGGTCAGGAACTGCGCATACTCGCGCACGAACTCGGTCTGGTGCGGGAACTTCTGCAGGAGCTGCTTATACTCCTCTTCAGCGAGTTTGGGGTTGTTGTTGCGTTCATAGAGCCGCGCGAGTTGCAGGATGGGGCGGGGGTCGTCGGGCAGGTTGCTCGCCCAGTGGCGCAGGAAGGGGGTAATCTCGGCTTCCATCTCCTGCGCCAGCAACGCCTGCAGCTGCCCTTCGTAGGCGCGGGCGTTCTTCGGCGCGAGTTTCAGCACTTGCGCGAACTGCTCCCGCGCCTTGCCGTACTGCTTCAGGTTCAGGTTGCAATGTCCAATCTCTGTGAGGATATCGAGATAGAGCGGGTCGCTGGGCGAGGTCATCTCCAGCGCCGCGCCTAAATGGACGAGGGCTTCGCTGTAGCGCTCCTGACGCATTAGGATTAGCCCCGCGCCGATGTGCGCGTCGGGGTTGCGTGGATAAATCTTCGTGATATGTTGGAAGTCGGCGAGCGCGGCGTCCAGGTTGCCCGCGCGCTGATAGAGGTAGGCGCGTTTGAGGCGCGTGGGCAGGTCGTCGGGTTCGCGCTTGAGCGACTCGCCGTAGGCGCGAATGGCGTGTTCGGGCAGCCCGCGCGCCTCATAGGTCATGCCCAGCGACTTCCAGCCCGTCGTGTAGTCGGGTTTGAGTTCCACGGTGCGCTTGAGGTGCTTCTCTGCCTCGTCGTAGCGCTTAAGCTGATACGCCGCGATGCCCAGATTGTAGTGGATTCGGAAATCGTTCGGGCGGGTCTTGAGGGCTTGCTGGAACTTTTCGATGGCGACGCCCCACGCGCCCTGCAGCGAGGCGAGCGCGCCCTCCAGCACGGGCAGCTCAGGCTCTTTCGGGAAACGGTCGCGCAGCGTGCGCAGGTAGCCCCGCGCGTCCGCGAGCTTGCCCGTGTCCAGCGACAGGCGCGCCAGTTCCACCAGCGGTCGGGGGTCTTTGGGGTTCAGCTCCGCCGCGCGGCGCAGATGAGTCGCGGCTTTCTCGTTTTGATTCTGCAGGCGGTAGACCAGTCCCAGGTTCAGGTGCGCGGGGGCGAAGTTCGGCTGTTTCTGCGTGATTTCTCGGAAGAGCGGCTCCGCCTCGCGCAGCTTGCCCTGCGCCGCGAGTTGCACCGCGCGCTCGAAGCGTTGCTGAAGATCTTTCGGCAGCGTCGCCTGCGCCAGTAAATACGCCGTCAGTAGCCCCAATCCAAGCGTCAGATAGCTGCGTAGTCGCATCGGGGGAAGTATACCCGCATCGTTTACCTTATAGGGGGCGCGTCCACGGCGCGCCCCCACTCAGAGACGAGTTATCAGAACACGCCCGCCAGTTCAGGCTCGCGCGCAGGACGGCGTTCGGGGCGACGGAAAGCGTACAGGTGAATCAATCGCCCCTCATGCAGCAGGGCGCAGCCGCTCACCTGCTCGTCGTTCAGGTGCGCCTCCGCACCCAGTCCGACGGGCTGGAACACTTCCGCGGGCGCGTCGGCGACGGCGTTCAGGAACTCGTCCGCTTCGCCGACTCGGAGCGCGCGTTTCTGGAAACGCCGACTGGTCATCGCGTTCAGCGCGTAGCTGCGCAGCAGCTTGGGAAACATCTTGCGGAAGGTTTCGGGCGAGTCAAACGCCTCCACGCCGACGATTTCGCCGTCGATGGCGAACACCGCGCCGACCTGGTTCGGCAACAGCTGGAACGCTTCCAGGTAGGCGTCGAGGTCGCGTCGACGCTGCTCGTACACATCGTGCATCGCGTCTGTCGGGGAGTAAGCCGCCGCCGCGTGCGCCATGTCCGCCACCTCGCGCCAGAGCGCGCCCTGATCCGCCATCGCCGCGCCCCGCGTTCGGCGCATCGAGTAAACCTGCTGCGTCTTCGCGGAACGCGCCGCCGCATGCAGCATATACTCCGACGCTTGGAACGCCATCGCTCGCTTCTGCGCCCGCATGCGGAAGCCCCAGCGTCCCTGCTCCACACAGGTCACGGGAATCAGGGTCGTCGTCAGCGGCGCAAGCAGGATGGACACATTTAGCACGCGGTTCTGCTTCGCCCCTACCAGCTCCTCGCTGTCGGGCAAAAGCACAGGCAGCGTCGCTTTGTTCGTCGCCTTAATCGTGTTCACACTGCCGCCCTCGCTCACCTCCTCGATGACCAGCAGCCCCTGCAACAGGGCGTCCTGCATCAGCAAGTAGCGCGGCTCGGCGACCTCGTCAGTCAGCAACGGGGCGATACTCAGATTCTCGTACGACTGAACTTCGCCAATCTGGAAACGATCCAGAGTTTCTTTGAGCATCAGCAGACCACCTCCATTCAGTATCCTGCTCACAGCGAGGACGACGAGGGCAGAACAGAAGTTCACTCGCTCTGTGAACAGTACTCAATTGTACCCGATTAATGCCAGCAAAGTTCCCGAAGGAAACGCTCGCCCCTCCGTAAGCGTCAGATTCTGTGCTATGTTTCAGGAGGCAGGGTCGCAAGAACAACTCACTCGGTGCGCGCCGCGTTTCGCCGTGACTTGCTTGGAGGCGACAGAAAGGACGCTGTTCATTGGCACAGTGAAGGGGCTGTGGTTTCTGCGAGAGCTGGACGCGCCCGCGACGCAACTTGCAGGGGAGGAACTCGTGACCTCCGTTATCGCGACGGGGCAGCGCGTTTACTTTTCTACATGGATGGGTGGAGGGCTTTACGCCGTTTCGCAGACGACGCTGGGTGTTGAACGGCTCGGCTATCCCGACACAGTGTCTTACGATCGAAGCTTGATACGGATGCACGCGACTGCGCTATGGAACAACACAATCGCCGTCGCCACCGATGCGGGGCTGTTCAGTTACGCAATCGGGCGCAGCCGTTGGTCAGAGCCTCATTCTGAGGAGTCGTTCCAGTTCCTACTGGCGACGGGTACGCGCCTGTGGGCGTTCTGCGCAGGCGAAATCGTCGGCTTTGACCGCCAGTACCGTGTGGTGGAGCGGGCGGCGGCGCGGGTTGCGGCGCGTCCTGTGCAGGAGCAGTCTCGAATCTGGTGGGCGGACACGGCGCCCACAGGCGTGCGCCTGTGGAGTTTTACCCCGACGAGCCGTAGCCCGCGTAGCATTGATTTTCGGCTGGACGAAACGGCGGCGCGTCGGGGGCGGATTGAGTCGCCGACGGTGCTGGCGCGTTGGGGCGCGTTCTGGTATGTGGGTACAGGCATACCGTCCCTTGACAGCCCCTATCACCCCCGTTCAGGGCAGCTACTGCGCCTGAACTTCACGCGCCGTCGCGCCGAGCTGGTCTGGAACGGCGCATCGGTTAGCGCGCTTGCTGTGTGGCGCGGCAACTTGATGGTCGGAACGCGCGATGGGTTGTATATCCTACAGCGCATGCGATAGCGCCTCGTCGACAGGTATACTCCCTCGCCGAAATGGGCGTTATCGTCGGCATCGAGGGCGGCGGCACGAAAACCGGCTGCGCCGTGCTGAACGAACAGGGCGAACTGCTGGCGTACGCGGAAGGCGGGCCTGCCAACCTGAACTTTGTAGACGAAGCCACGCAACGGGAGTCGTTTGAAACCGCGCTGAACGGCGCGTTGCAGGGCATCGAGGAACCGATTTTCGCGCTCGGCTACACGGTGGCGGGCACACGAGCGAACTGGGATTGGCTGCTCGAAAGGCTTGGCAACCCGCCTGCGTATGCCATCGAGGAATCGCGTATGGCGATGCTCAGCACGGGAGTCGAGGTCGCGCACGGCGTGTCGGTCGTGGCAGGCACAGGGTCGCTGATTGGCGGTTTCAAAGACGACGAGCTGGTCGTTCAGATGGGCGGCTGGGGCGCGCTGCTGGGCGACGAGGGGAGCGCGTATGATGTGGCGATGCGCGGGATCCGCAGCGCAGTGCGCGCCTGGGACGGACGCGACCGCGAGAACGGGCTGATTCACGCCGTGCAGCAGTTTTTCGGCATCGAAGACCTGCGCGAGCTGGTACCCATCTTCTACCAGCAGGGCGTCCCCCGTCATAAAGTCGCCGGGTTCGCTCAGAGCGTCGTGGAGACGGCGCGCCAAGGCGACCCCGTCGCCAAACTGATACTGGCGCGGGCGGGCTTCGATCTCGCGCGTGACGCGCAGGCGTGCGCCGCCCGCCTGTTCACGCGCGACGATGAGTTCACCGTCGCCATGACGGGTGGGATGTTCAAGAGTAAGATTTTCCGCACCGCGTTTCAGGACTTTTTCGAGCTGATTTTCCCCCATGCGGAGTTTCGGACGCCTGTAATGGAGCCTGCAACCGCCGTGGCGAGGGCAGCCCTGAGGCGGGCAGGGCTAAGGTAATGACACCAATCTGAGGTTCAAGGATTTTCAGAACCCCCTCCTTAAGGTTCCCCCTACTGCGTAGGGGGAACCGCGCCCTGCTTGGTTCCCCTCGCGAAGCGGGGGGAACCTTAAGGAGGGGGCAAAACCGTGCGGAAAGGCGACGATTTAATCTTTGAGGGACTTATACCAGTAGGGGTTCCAAGCAGACAAAACCTTTGTGGGCGGCGCACCCGCTGTTTTTCGCCCTCACCCCAGCCCCTCTCCCACGCCGTGGGAGAGGGGAGTCGCGTACATGCAACGCGCTGCGGGTTCCCCCCTCTCCCGCGTCGCGGGAGAGGGGGACAGCTGATAAGGGTACACGG
>CAYYCA010000092.1:0-4313 GCA_964470265.1 uncultured Fimbriimonadales bacterium
GGGGTTTGAATAAATAAATAGTTGACCAGACAGGCATTCACCCCCTCCGTAAGGTTCCCCCTACGCAGTAGGGGGAACCGAATCGGTTTTCGGTTCCCCTCTCGCTTCCCTCGCCGTCTGTTGCAAGTTGCTATCAGGTATCTTTATAATCACACTGCCATGACAGGGAATGTGCTGGCGGCGCGTTATGAGCTGCTGGAGCAGCTCTCTGAGGGGCTGCTGTTTCATGTGTATCGCGCCCGCGATTTGACCCGTTCGCGCGTGGTGACGCTGAAAGCCGTGCGCGCGCCCTACGCGAACAATCAGCTGCTGCTGGACGCCTTGCAGATGGTGCTGGACTCGCGCCAGCGCGTGCGCAGCCCACACCTGCTGGAACTGTACGATACCGACCTCGCTGCGCAGCCCCCGTTTTTCGTGGAGGAGTTCGTGCGCGGGCTGGATTTGCAAACGCGCATCCGCCGCACCGCGCCCTTCACCGTGCCGATTGCAATCGAGATTATGATTGGGATTGTGGAGGGGCTGCAGGCGATTCACAGCGCAGGGCTGACGCATGGGGATCTGCGCCCTGCAAATGTGCTGGTCGGCTCCGAGTGGCATGTGTGGTTGAACGGGATGGGGATGCGAGGCGTGTACCGCGCCGAGCCGGGACTCGCCGCCGCGCACGAAGCCCGCGCCGCCGCCTACACCGCGCCCGAGCTGTTTCGCGGCGCAGCTCCCAGCGTCGCCAGCGATATTTATGCCTGCGGCGTGATGCTGTTCGAAATGATTACCGCATCCGTGCCTTTCGCGGGAGAGACCCCCGTGCTGACCGCCGAGGCGCACCTGAACGACCCGATCCCCTCGCTGCGCCAGCGCAATCCTGCCGCGCCCCGTACGGTGGAAGGCATCGTTGCCAAGTGCCTGCAGAAAGACCCTGCGCAACGCTACGCCACTGCGCTCCAGTTGCTGAACGATTTAAAAGCCGTGCGCGACGCCTTGCGATTTGGCAAGTCGCTCGGCTGGTCGCCGATTGACCTGCCCGATTCCGCAGGCGCGAAAGCGACCTCGGGCGACATTTTCGCGCGGAAATCCGCCCCACCGCCCCCGCCTGTCGAGGAGGAAGAAGAGGATGACATCCCGAAATGGCTGCGTACGATGATTCGGCTCACGGGCGCGCTGGTCGCGCTGGGCTTGGTGATTGGCGTCGCGGCGTGGATGGCGATGCGTTTCGCGCCCGAAGACCGCCCCGTGCCGCAGGTGGTCGGCAAAAAGCTGGACGAGGCGAACCGCATCCTGCGCGAGGCGGATTTGGAACCCGAAGTGCGCATGGAGGGCTACAGCGAGCAGTACCCGCCCGGCGTGGTCTACTCCGTCAGCCCGCCCGAAGGGCGCGTGGTGCGTAAAGGCAGCAAGGTGTACCTGTGGGTGAGCAAAGGCTCGCGCTTCGTGGAAGTGCCGAATGTCAGCAACATGCCCGAATCACGCGCTCGCCGCGAACTGGAGGGCATGGGGCTTGCTGTGATGGATACCGTCGAGGAACGCAAAAGCGCGGAGGTGCCACTTGGCTATGTCATCGGCACGGTTCCGCCCGCAGGCGCACGCATCGACCGCTCCCGCCCGATCAAACTCATCGTGAGTATCGGCTCGGGCTACGATGCCGTACCCCCCGCCACGCCCGAACCTGAACCGCAACCTGCCCCTTCCAACGCCCCCAAACGCACCTTCGAAGTCAAAATCGACCTGACCGACCAGCCCGACCGCCGCATCCGCATCGAAGTCGAAGACGCGCTGGGCAAACGCACGGTGCTGGACGAACTGCGCACGGGCGGGCAGGTTTACACTATCCCCGTGGAGGCGCAGGGCGGCTCCGTGAAGATTCGGGTCTATGTAGACGACCAGCTGGTACAGGAGATCGCACGATGAGCGATATACTAATTGCCCCTTCGATTCTCTCCGCCGACTTCGGCGCGATGCGCGAAGCCGTGCGCGCCCTGCAAGACGGCGGCGCGGACTGGATCCATTTCGATGTGATGGACGGACATTTTGTGCCGAATCTGACCTTCGGCGCGCCGATGGTGGCTGCCCTGCGCCCGCACTGCGACCTGCCGTTCGATGTCCACCTGATGATTGAGCAGCCCGAACGGCTAATCCCCGACTTCGCGGCGGCGGGGGCGAACAGTATCACGGTGCATGCGGAAGCGTGCGTGCATCTGCACCGCGTGATTCAGCAGATTCGCGAGCTGGGCTGTGGCGTTGGCGTTGCGCTGAACCCCCACACGCCGCTGGAAACCGTGCGCCACATCCTGCCCGCAATCGACCTGCTGCTGATTATGACCGTGAACCCTGGCTTTGGCGGGCAGGCGTTTATTGAACTGATGAGGCACAAGATTGTGGAAGCGCGCCTGATGATTGATCAGAGCGCGCCCCATGTGCTGCTGGAGGTGGACGGGGGCGTCTCGCCTGAAAACGCGCGAGATTTGGTGGAGCTGGGCGCGCGCGTGCTGGTGGCGGGTTCCAGCGTGTTCAGCGCACCCACCCCGCAGGAGGGCGTTCGCGCGTTGCGCTTCGCCCTGATGAGCCAAAAGGCATAGGTACGACGGCGTCCCCGCCGTCGCATGCGCTGTGAGCGAAGGCAGGTTCATATGCGACGGTGGAGACGCCGTCGTACCGAAGGATGTGTATGAAACGGAAACTCTCGTATCGGGCGTGGATGGCGATTTTGCTGGCGGCGCTGGCGGGGCTGATCCCGCTGCGGCTGGTTCTGCTGCGCGCGCTGCCCCGCGAGACCGCCGACGACAAGCGCATGTGGCTGATTTGGGCAAGCCTGCTATTAATTGTCGCCGTAGCGCTCCTGTTCGCGCTTATCTGGCTCGCCTTGAAAGACATTCGTCAGATTCAGGAGCAGTACCGCAGGGCGCACCGCGAGGCGTTCGAGGAGATGACTGAGCAACTCCGCGCCGACTACCGCCGCAAGCAGGCGCAGCAACGGGGGAGCCATAATGGGGCTGAGTGAGCAGGATTTGCGTTTCATGCGCCGCGCGGTGCAACTCGCACGGCGCGGATTCCCAGTGCCCAACCCCCATGTGGGCGCAGTAATCGTGAAAAACGGCGCTATCGTGGGCGAGGGCTTCCACCCCTACGCGGGCGCGCCTCACGCCGAAATCTTCGCTCTGCAAAAAGCGGGCGACGCCGCCCACGGCGCAACGCTGTATGTGACCCTCGAACCGTGCAACCACTACGGACGCACGCCCCCATGCACCAACGCAATTCTCGAAGGAGGCATGAAGCGTGTGGTGGTGGGCATGACCGACCCAAACCCGCAGGTGAGCGGCAAGGGCATCGAGCGACTGCGCACAGCGGGCGTGCAGGTGGAACTGCTCAACCACGACATCCCCGCCGAAGCGAAACTCATCGCTGAGCTGGAAGCCATCAACCGAATCTACCTCTACTGGCGTCGGCATAACCGCCCCTTCATCACTCTCAAAGCCGCGATGAGTCTGGACGGCAAAATCGCGACCCACACAGGCGACTCGAAATGGATTACAGGCGAACGCGCGCGTCGCTACGCCCATCGCCTCCGCGCCGAGCATGCCGCCGTGCTGGTAGGCGTGGAGACTGTGCTGAAAGACCGCCCCCACCTGACCGCGCGCCTACGGGGGGTGAAGAATCAGCCCCTGCGCGTGGTGCTGGACTCCAACTTACGACTCTCCTACCGAATGCAGAAAGTTCAACCTGTGCTGAATACAGATGAGGCAGAGACAATCATTTTTTATGTGGACGATTATAGCGATCGGAAGCTGCCCAAGAAAGCAGACCTGCTCTCATGGATTGGGGTGCAGGCGATAGCGATTTACCCTGAGTACGACCAGCCCCGGCGCGTGCCTGTCTCTCGAGTAGTGGAGATCCTTGCCGAGCGCGGCGTCTCCAGCATTCTGGTCGAAGGCGGCGGGCAGGTCGCTGCGTCGTTTCTGGAGGCGAAGCTGGCGAACCGCATCGCTTACTTCTACGCGCCAAAGCTGATTGGCGGCGCGGACGCCCGCACCGCACTGGAAGGGTTGGGCGTCGCGCAGGTCGCCGACGCGCCTCGCGTGACGAATGTCTCGATCCGTAAACTCGGCGAGGATTGGGTAGTAGAGGGGGATATTGAGTATCCGTAGCGAATCGCCCTACTGTTGCGTTTTAAGCAGTTCCAGAAACTGCTTCACACTCAAGATTCCTACCCCGACGGATTGCATCGCTTCAATCAACTCAGCATCACGCTTGAGATCGTCATCGCGCGTTACGAGGTATTGTGCCCTTCCCCAGATAGCTGTTTCCAACAGGAAATTATCGCG
>CAYYCA010000092.1:4413-7761 GCA_964470265.1 uncultured Fimbriimonadales bacterium
CGTATGCGGGGGCGCGATAACACGGATTGTATTTCCTGAAGTAGAGGTTCGCTTACGACTGACTCGAAACGCTTCGACGACACGAGCTGGGTGTCCTCGCGGGGTCAACAACGCAGACACCCAGACATTCGTATCGATTACGACTCGCATTCGCGACGATATTCCTCAAAAGCCTCGGTAATGTCCGCCTCGACCTCCTCGGCAGGGAAGTCTTTAGTACGCTGGTGTACGGTTTTCAGTAGGGCGTCGAGCTGGCGCTGCCACTCCTTGCTGGGAAGAGGAAGCGGCGCGAACGCCTGCTGCACCAATCGTCGCACCAGCTCGGCTTCTGAGCAGTTCAGACGCGCAGCCGCCTCACGAAGCGGCTCCCACTCACGGTCGTCCAGCTGAATCTGAATCACGGGCATAGGCATCTCCCTGATTGATTTTATACTGTTGGAAGACCGTCCGCGCTCAATTCAAGCCAACACCGCCTGCACCAGCTCCCGCGCAGCAACCACCGACTCGGCGAACACCTGCAGGGCGAGCTCGGCGTCCTGCTCAGTGAGAATCAGCGGCGGCTCCATGCGAATCACTTTCGGATTGTTCAGGGTGTACGCTGCGATCACGCCGCGCTGAATCATGTTGGTAATCGTCAGCTCGCCGAAGTCGGCTTCGTGGAACTCGACGCCAATCATCAGCCCGCGCCCGCGCACTTCCTGAATGAAGTCGGGATACTCCGCCTGCACTTGACGCAGCCCGTGAATGAGTTTCTCGCCCACGCGCTGCGCGTTTTCCACGAGTCCTTCCTGTTCGATGACCTCCAGCGTCGCCAGTCCCGCGGCGCAGGCGAGTTCGTTGCCGCCGAAGGTGCTGGTGTGTAGCAGGGGGTTCTCGCCGAACATCTCTTCCCAGAGCGTCGCGCCTGCGGAGAAGGAGCCAATCGGCAGCACGCCGCCGCCGAGCGACTTCGCCAGCGTCACGACATCGGGGCGCACCCCCGAATGCTCCACGCCCCAGAGCTTACCCGTGCGCCCCAGCCCGGTCTGCACCTCGTCCACAATCAGAACCGCATTATAACGGTCGCACAGTGCGCGCAGGCGGGGCAGATAATCGTCAGGCGGGACGCGGATGCCTCCCTCGCCCTGAATCGGCTCGATAATCACGCCCGCGGTCTGTTCGTCAAACTGCTCGGCGACGGCGTCCGCGTCGCCAAACGGCACATGCACAAACCCCGGCAGCAGCGGGTCGAACGGCTTGCGATACACCTCACGCCCGCTGGCGGAGAGGCTGCCCATCGTCTTGCCGTGATAGCTGCCAATCGCACTGATCATTTTAACCCGCCCTGTCGCTTTGCGAGCGAGTTTAATTGCGCCCTCCACCGCCTCCGTGCCTGAGTTGCAGAAGAAGGAGTATTGCAAATCGCCCGGCAGAACCTGCGCCAATTTCTCCGCGAGCTGCGCCTGCGGCGCGTTGAACATAATCTTGCTCGGCATAGGCATCATGTCCAACTGGCGCTTGACGGCTTCGACCACTTTCGGGTGGCGATGCCCCAGCGCGAACATGCCGTACCCGCCGAGACAGTCCAGAAACTTGCGCCCCTGCGCGTCCCAGATATAACAACCTTCGGCATACCACTCTACGCCCAAGCCCGCGAAACGCAGCACCTTCGCCAGCCCGGGGTTCAAGTGGCGTTCGGTCAGCTCGGCAATCGCGTCGGTAAACGCCTCAGGATTCTCAGGAAAGCGTATCATGGCTTCGTCGCACCTCGCTGCGGATTATACCTGTTGTCAGGCTTCCACACGCCCAGCTGCTCCAGCCGTGTCGCCAGCGTCGCGAGGGGCAGCCCGACCACATTGAAATAACAGCCCTGCACTTTTTCAATCAGCAGCGCGCCGTATTCCTGAATGCCATACGCGCCCGCCTTGTCGAACGGCTCGCCTGTGGCGATGTACCAGCGGATCCACTCGTCGCTGAGGGGGCGGAAGGTCACGCGCGAGCGGGGGGCGTCCTGCGCAACCCGCACGGTCTGCCCGTTCTGGCGTAGCAGCAGGCACAGCGCGGTAATCACGGTGTGGGTGCGCCCGGAGAGCAGGCGAAGCATCTCGAACGCCTCATTCTCATCGGCGGGCTTGCCCAGCACCCGCCCGTCAATCACCACCAGCGTATCGGCGGCGATAATCAGCGCGTCGGAATAACACGGCGCGACCGCCTCGGCTTTCGCCCGCGCCAAACGCTTGCCCAGCGCCGCCGGTCGCGCCGTGAACTCTGGCAGATGCTCCTCAATCTGCGCTGGATGCACTTCAAATGGCTTCCCGAACAATCGCATTAACGCCTGCCTGCGTGGCGATTGCGACGCCAGCACCCAGCGCAACGACTCCATCGCTCAGTCCACTGCCGCCTCGAGGAAGCTGCGAATGTCCTCCTCGCTCATGTTCGGCTCGCCGGGGGCGACATTGTTGAGCTTGCCCTCCAGCATCCACCGCTCCAGCTGGTCGACGAGGTCAAACAGATGGTCGAACGAGTCCACGATGAACAGCAGCGGCTGATAGTGGTCGATCTCAAAATACTGGTTAATCACCCACTCCAGCTGAATCGGGTAGCGTTGCACATCGGGCGATTCGATGGCGTGGGCAATCTCTCCGTAGGAGCTGAGCAGTCCGCTGCCGTACACTTTCAGCTCGCCGTTTTTGCCGCGCATCAGTCCGAACTCGATGGTGAACCAGAAGAATCGCGCCAGCGCGCGGGTAATGCTGATAATGCGCTGCACCTGCAGTTCGGGATCTTTGATTTCCTGCACGAGTCGCGCCGCGGTGTGCGCCGCCTCGCCGAAGCGCACGAGCGTATCCGCGAAGCGTTTGTCGGTGTGCATCGGCACATGCCCTGCGATGTCGTGGAAGATGTCGGGTTCGGGCAGGTAATCCAGCGAGTTGATGTCGCGCACGGTAATCGTGGTGGGGAACTCGCGGCGGCGCAGGCAATCGAAGAAGATGTAGGCGGGCACATAGCCTGAGACCGCCTTCGCCTTGAAGCCCGTCAGCGGCGCGAGGAACTGGTTCACATCGTCCAGGCGCGGCACGCGATTCGGGTCTAAGCAGAGCTTGGACACGCCCTCCAGAAACTTCTCGGTGGCGTAGCGTTGCCAACGGTCTTGAATGCGGGCATAGAGCCGTCGCCACGCCTCGTGGTTCTCTTCGGAATATAGCTCGTAGGGCTGCTCGATGTAGAGTTCGCCGCGATTGCGGGCAATCTCAATAAACGGGGCTTTGGTGGTGGTCAGCCCCATGCCTGGGTACAGTCGCGTCTCAGTAAGCGCCATTGCTCTCAGCCTCCGCGCTATAGGATACCCGAAGGCAGGTGATTTTCATT
>CAYYCA010000093.1:0-7597 GCA_964470265.1 uncultured Fimbriimonadales bacterium
CGTAGCGTCGGCGTCCCGCCGACGATTGGTACTACTTGAAACCTCGATCGGTATTAGGCGCAACCCTTCGCGCAACGCCACAAGATACGCCGCCAGCCCAAGCAGCCCCATCCAGAACGGCGGCATCAGCAGGTTGAACGGCGCGGTACGGGCGACATCGATCTGCGCAATCGCCTCGCGTCCTGTGGGGACAAGCCAGTACAGTGCGGTTTCAGGCAGCGTCTTGAACCGTTTGAGGCGTTGCTGGTGGTACTGCGTTTGCGTGGGGATATGGGTGCGATAAAAGACAAAGTAAGGCAGAAGGAGCAGAAGGCAGAGGAGGGGGAGAAGGAAGCGATTTTTGCCCTTACCCCCGCCCCCTCTCCCACAGCGTGGGAGAGGGGAGTCGGACGCATCCGCTGCGCTAACATCCCCCCTCTCCCACGGCGTGGGAGAGGGGGTTAGGGGGTGAGGGAGATAAGGCGACCTCTTCGCACTTGCTCCCCATCCCACCAGACCCATCAAAATCGGTAACACGACCGCCTGCTCGTAGCTTAGCAGCGCGCCCACAAAGCCCCCAAGCCCCAGCATCGCCCAGCGAAACCTGTCCGTGCGGGCATAGAGACACGCCCCTGTCAGTGCAAGTAGCGCGAACAGCGTCATTAGCGTCGCCGTGCGCCCTGGAATCCAACCCACTGCGCGATAGGCGAAGCTCTGCAGGTGAATGTCGGGCAGCGTAGGGATGAAACGCAGCTCCACAATCAGCGCGAACGCCACGCAGCCCCACAGCAGCCCGCGTCGCCAGTCGCCCACACGCCAGCCCCACAGCACGCCCGCTGCTAACCCGACCCAGCCCAGCCAGAACGGGGGCGATGGCAGCAATCCCGACTGCCAAAAGGTGAACACCAGTCCGCTGAGAAACGCAAGGTCGCGCCGCCCTGACAACGCCCATACAAACCCCACTACCAGCAGCGCGTTCAGCACAGCCAGCAGCCCATTCGTCCACTTCCAGGCAAGCAGGTTCCCGCCCCACAGCCAGTAGTCCACCTGATACAGCACGCTCGGCAGCGGGCGGTAGAAGCCGTTCCCCAGCACCCAGTCGCCTGTGAACCATGAACCCACGGAATGGGGCTGCTGCAGCCGTTGCAGGACGACGCGCGTGTCGAGATTCTCGAAACCCTCCGCCAGTCCGTCGTCGGAATGCCAGTAGCCGACGGCGGTCAGGTTCAGCAGCAGGATTAGCCCCAGTCCGATGAGCCAGCCGCGCACGCGACTACCGTTTCGCAATCAGGTACACTTTCCCTGCTATGCGAGGGACGCTCCTGGAACGCACGGTGGCAGAATACTTTGCGGGCGTTGGGCTGGTGCGTCTGGGGCTGGAGGCGGCGGGCTGGCGCGTCGTGTTCGCCAACGACATATCGCCTCAGAAGTTCGAGATGTATCAGGGTTTCTTCCCCGACGCAGCGAAATATTATGTAGTGCGCGATATATTTGAAGTCGACCCCGCCGCTGTGCCCCGAACCACTTTAGCCACTTGTTCGTTTCCCTGCATCGACTTGTCGCTGGCAGGGAATATGCGCGGTTTAAGAGAGGGGGCGCATTCCAGCGCATTTTGGGGGTTCGTACGGATTATCCAGTCGCAGGGGGATGACGCGCCGCCGATACTGCTTCTGGAGAATGTGAACGGCTGGCTCTACTCGAATCGTGGCGAGGATTTTCGGCTTACGATTCTGTCGCTGAATGAGCTGGGCTACGCCTGTGATGTATTTACTCTCGATGCGCGTCGTTTTGTACCCCAGAGTCGCCCGCGCGTATTTGTTGTGGCGACGCGCCTGTTGTGGGCTGAGCGAGGCTATCGCCAACTGCTGGAGCGTCCTAAATCTCTGCTTAGCGCGCGCTTGCGCGAGACGCTGCTGGCAAACAAAGATTTGCGCTGGTTCGCGCTGCCGTTGCCTGAGCCGCCGCCCCTTTTGCGAGAGGGGTTGAACCGCCTCATCGAACCGCTGCCCGAAGACGATCCGCGTTGGTGGAGCGAGTACGAAACCCAGCGTCATCTGGCAATGATGAGCGAGCGTCATCGTCGATATGTGGAGCATTTGGCGCGCGGCGAGCGTGAGGTGTATCGCACTTTTTATCGGCGTCGGCGTTCGGAAGGACAGCGCGCGGAGGTGCGCGCAGACGACATCGCGGGCTGCTTGCGCACGGCGGTCGGAGGCAGCGGAAAACAGTTTCTGGTGCGCGCGGGGCGTGGGCGGATTCGAATGCGCGCCATGACTGCACGCGAGTACGCACGGCTGCAAGGCGTCCCCGACGAGTATCCTATCCTTGCTCCTGAAAATCAGGCGCTCACGGCGTTCGGCGATGCAGTGTGCGCTCCCGTCATCGAGTGGATTGCTCGCAACGCGCTGGCGCCGTTGCTGGACGCAGTGAAGCCGTCACTGCCCCTCGCACTGTTTGACGACGATGGCGGATAACCTTTCGCCTGAAGACCGCCGTCGCACGATGCAGGCGGTCAAGAGTAAAGCCACGCGCATCGAACGACGCCTGTGGGCGATGTTGGCGGGCATGCGTGTCAGAGGCTGGCGTAAAAACGCGACCGACCTGCCCGGCGCGCCCGATGTGGCGTTTGACGATCGTCGCCTGGCGATTTTCGTAGACGGTTGCTTCTGGCATGGCTGTCCCATTTGCCAGCGACCGTTGCCCGAAACGCGCCGCGAATACTGGAAAGGTAAAATCGAGCGCAACATCCAGCGCGCTGAGCAATATAACAGTCAACTGATTCAGGCAGGCTGGCAGGTGATACGGTTCTGGGAACACGAAGTTCTGCGTGACCTGCGTACTGTGCGACGACGATTGAAGCGCGCGCTGAAAGAACGCCCATGAGTCACGAAGATATTTTGCAAGAAGCGCACAGGCGTCTGGACGAGTGGCTGCGGAGCTGTACGCGCCGCAGCAAGCTCTCACGCAACACAATCGCTATCGGGATTGTTGCGCTCCATCACATCCGAACTGCTTCTTCGTTGCCGATGGCGCGCGAGGCGGTTGTCAGTGCAGGCGGCGAAATTCGGCTCTCGCGCGGCAACAGTCTGCGTCAGTTGCTGGAACAGTATGGCATCGGCGCAGGCTACCTAAAAGAGGTCACCACACGACAGGGGCATCAGGACGGGCAGCGTCTGCTGGGTGCGCTGGAATGGGGCGGACTTTTCGCGGGACTTCCACGCTTAGAGCGGGAGACCATTTTGGACGCTCTAATTGCGACTTTGATTGAAAAGGCGCGCCTGCAACTGCAACAGGAAGCAGTGCGGCTGAAGATAGACCAGAACCTCTCGCCGTGGACCTGGATGCGCCAGATTCTGGAGGCGACGCGAGAGCGGTCGCGCGGCGTGGTGGAGCAGCACCTGGTGGGCGCCAAGCTGGAGGCGCGGTTTCCCCAGCAAAACTTCCCCGCGCAACCTGCACACGCCGCCGACGCCCCCACCAAACGCCGCGGCGATTTTGAACTGAAAACTGCCTCTGGCGATGTAGTAATCCATGTCACATCTCATCCGACAAGCGCGCTGATCGAGAAGTGTCAGGAAAACCTTCGCGACCGCTTGCTGCCGATTATTATTACGCTGCGCGAGAAGGAGCAAAGCGCAATTGCCTTAGCCGAGGATAAAGGCGTGGCTGACCAGATTGCCGTGCTGCCCATCGACCACTTTGTGGCGGCAAATCTCATCGAGTTGGCGGCGGAGCGGAACCTGTCGTTTATTGAGGTATTCAGAGAAATTATAGAAGCCTACAATCGTCGGATTGAAGCGGCGGAGACCGACCTGTCCTGTAAAATTCGGTTAGAGTAGCCGCCGCGCACGCGACTACCGTTTCGCAATCAGGTACACTTTCCCTGCTATGCGAGGGATGAGCGTCGTTGTGACGTTGTGGTGCGTCGCGCTGAGCTACGCGCAAATCGACAAAACCGCCGACGAGTGGCTGCAGAAAAGTTTTCAGGCGTACTCGCAACTGCAGAGCCTGCAGAGCAAAACTACGCTGACCGTGCTGATGGTCACGCCGCGCTACCCTGAGGGAACACCGATTCAGAAATACCTCTATGCCTATACGGCGCAAGCCCCTGCGAAGATTAACCTGCTCGTGAAAGACCTGAACGCGCAGGGCGACGGGCAACGCTATGTGAGCGATGGGCAGACCTTCAAGGCGGGCGGCGAGTCGAAACCCGTCGCCAATTCAGGCGCGGCGTTGCTGGAACAACTCGCGGAAGCGGGGATTGCGCCCAGCTATGACCTTGTGTTCCTGCACGGGGGCAAAAACAGTCAGGAGAAGTTCCGTAAGCAGATTACGCAGCTCAAGGTCGCAGGCGAGACCGAGAAACAGATTACGCTCACAGGGCGCATCAAGAACGAACGAGGTAAAGAGGACGGACTGGAGATTGTGCTGGACAAGGAGACCTTGCTGATGCGCGCGCTGCGCCTGCGCTCGGAAGTGAAGATTGAAGACCAGCCCGGCGCGTTCGTGCTGGTGATGGAGTTCGAGCCGACGCCGAATGTGGCGGTGTCGGAGCAGACCTGGGAAGGTGGTAAGTAGCGGACGCCCTGCTACTTACCCCAGTGCAGAATCGTCTGCAGCACGCCCTCGCCGCACAGGTAGAAGTTGCGCAGGATCAGTCGCTCCTGCGGGGTGTGGATGCGATCCGCGCCTGTCGGGAACACGAGGCATTGAATTCCTTTCAACGCGAAGGCGTTCGCGTCGGAGCCGCCGCCCGTGCGTTCCAGCCGCGCCTCGACGCCGACGGTTTTCAGCCCCGCTGTTGCCGCCCGCACGATGGGCGCGTCGGGTGCGAGGCGAACCGCCTCGAAGGTCTGGCTGAAGTTGACCTCCACTTTGCCCTCGCTCTCCTGCGCGACCTGTTCGCAGACGGCTTTCCACCGCTCGGTGAGGGCTTTCACGCGCTCGGAATCGAAGCTGCGGAACTCACCCACCAGCTTCACGCGGTCGGGCACGACATTCATCGCCTGCCCACCCTCGATGACGCCGATGTTTGCAGTGGTCTCCTCGTCGAGCCTGCCCCACTGCATCTGGGCGATGGCTTTTGCCGCCATCGCGATGGCGTTCCTGCCCTTCTCAGGCTCTGCGCCCGCATGCGCCGCCCTGCCATGAAACACCACCTCGAACTTCCAGTGCGTGGGCGACTGCACGAACAGCGCGCTGGGGTCCTCGCGCCCATCCACCACCAGTCCCGTGCGGGCTTTGAGCAGGCTTGTGTCGAACGCCTTCGCGCCCAGCAGCCCCTTCTCCTCCCGAATGGTGAACACCACCTCCAGCGGCGGATGGGGCAGGTTGCGCTCCTTGAGCGTGCGAATCACCTCCAGAATAATCGCTACGCCCGCTTTGTTGTCCGCGCCCAGAATCGTACTGCCGTCCGTGCGGATTTCGTTCTCGTCGCGAACAATTTGGATATTCTGAGTGGAGTAGACGGTATCCACATGGGCGTTGAGCAGCAGCGGCGGCGCGTTCACTGTGCCTTTGAACCGGGCGAACACATTCCCACCTGAGCCGCCGATTTGCTTGCTCGCCTCGTCGATAACGACGGTCTCTGCGCCGAGTTCGCGCAGCTGCTTCGCCACGAACTCACACATCGCCGCCTCGTTCTCGGAGCCGCTCTCAATACGCGCCATCTCGATAAACAGCGCGGTCATTCGCTCATGGTTCAGCAGGGGCTGATAATCGTTCGCCCATACGAAGCACCAGAGCAACCCAACCAGCAGACTCAGGCGTCTCATAGCGCGCTAATTATACCGAGCGAGCACTGAAGTGTCGTCGGCGGGGACGCCGACGCTACATGGGGCGTAGTCGTAGCATCGGCGTCCCCGCTGACGACCTGCAATCGAACGGAGATGGCAGGAATCAGGCATGGGCTATCGAATTGCGCCATTATGCACCCGATTCGGTGTTCGGCGCCAGGGCGCGCGGGGCTGATTGGCAACCCCAGCGATATGTACGGGGGCACAGTGATTTCCTGCGCTGTGCCGCTGCGGGCGCGTTGCACGCTGGAGCCAGCGGCGCGCCTCACTTTCCAGTCTCGTGAGCGGTTGCTTGCGCCCGATACGCTGGAGTTGCAGTCCGATGAGTTCGATGTCTGTCGCGTTGCGCTGCAGGGGCTGGGCTTCACGGTGGAGAGCGCGCCGTTCATGCTGCGCATCGAGACCGACATCCCCCCGCAGTCGGGGCTGGCGGGGTCGTCTGCACTATTGACGGCGATTGTGGCGTGCTTGCTAAGCTATCGGAAAGAGGAATGGGGGACGCGCCACCAGCTTGCGGAGCGCGTGCGCCGCATCGAGGCGCAACTGCTGCAGGTCGCCTGCGGGTATCAGGATTTCTATATGGCGGCGTTTGGGGGGCTGAACCTGATGGACTTTCGCGACAAGGAGCTGCTGGGCAAAGACCCTACCGAGCCGCTGGCGTGTGTCGAGCCGCTGCAGGGCTATCTTCAGGGCGTCGCGCTCCCGCTCTGGCTGGCGACGACGGGGGGCAAGCGGTTTTCGGGCGCGGTGCATGCGAACCTGCGCGCCCGTTGGGAATCAGGCGAGGCGGCGGTCGTGGAAGGCATGGCGCGTCTCGGCAGGCTCGCCCGCGAAGCGAAAACCGCGCTGCTCACTCGCGACTGGAAACAGCTCGCCTACCTGATGAACGAAAACTACGCGATTATTCGGGAGCTGGGAGGCAGCGGCGAGACACTCGACCAGCTCGTGCAGGTCGCGCTGGAGAACGGCGCGCTCGGCGCGAAGCTCGCAGGCGCAGGCGGCGCGGGCGGAACAATTATCTTCCTCACACTCCACCCTGAACGCACCCTGCCCGCGATGCGCGAGGTCGCCGAGAAAATCATCCCCCTCGCGCCCAACGCGCCAGGGATGAGCATGGGGTAGACCCACCCTGCTTCTACACTGGGGAAGGACGCCGCGCTTCCGCTCGCTCCGCTGCCTCGCCAAACAGCTCGATAATCTTGCGACGACGGAACTCGAAAATCTCCTCGATGCGCGGGCGCACAAGGTATTTGTTGATAATCCCGTCGATTATCGGCTGCTTGAGCGCGTAGTAGACCAAGTCGGTCATATGTACCCCGCCTGCCACAGGCGTGAAGGTGTGCCGATGGTGCCAGAAGCGGTAGGGACCGAACCGCTGCTCGTCCACAAAGAAGCGCATCGGCTCCACATGGGTAATCTCCGTGACCCATTTCATCGGCAGGTTAAAAAGCGGGCGCACGGTGTAGGCGATAATCAGCCCCGCTTCCATCTTTTCAGGCACAGGAGTCAGAATATCGAAGCCCATGTAGGGGGGCGTAATGGTCTTCAGGTTCACGGGACTGGAGAAAAAGTCCCACACGATTTCCAGCGGCGCAGGGATAACCTGCTCGGTCTCGAAACGAAAGAGTTTCATAGTGTAGCCTCCGATGCAAAGGTTTCATAATGGTTTGGGATAAATCCTTCCCGTACAGCATGATACCGAATGCGACGCCTCGCTTCGCTCGGAAGGCATAGTAAAGTGCCTACCGCGAGAAGCCATCTGCCTCCGCCCTCGCCCGCAACGCCCCCACATCCGCATACCACCGATGCGGCAAAATTCGCAT
>CAYYCA010000094.1:0-7547 GCA_964470265.1 uncultured Fimbriimonadales bacterium
GCCGTGATGAGTTGTTGCGCGATGGCGTCGTAGGTTTGTGTGGCGGCGTGCATCGGGGATAAGTGTACCTGAGTGGCGCAAGAGGTATAATACCCCCGATGGCAACCATTGAACTGGTCAACCGTAAGTTTCCCGACTGGCTCAAGGTGCGCCTGCCCAAGCCAGAGAAAGTGCAGCAGGTGGAGCAGATGATGCGGGCGGCGCGCTTGCATACAGTGTGCGAAAGCGCACGCTGCCCTAACCTGCCCGAATGCTGGTCGAAAGGCTCCGCGACCTTTATGATTCTGGGCGATGTCTGCACGCGCCATTGCGGTTTCTGCGCGATTAAGACGGGCAAACCGCTCGCGTTAGACCCGCAGGAGCCGCAACGCCTCGCCGAAGCCGCCAAACGCATGGGGCTGAAACATATCGTGGTGACCTCCGTTGCGCGGGACGACCTGCCCGACGAGGGCGCAGGACAGTTCGCCGCCACGATACGGGCGTTGCACGAGACCATCCCCAACGCCATCGTAGAGGTGCTAACCCCCGACTTCAAGGCGAAAGCGTGGTGCATTCGGCGCGTGGTGGACGCCCAGCCTGAGATTTTCAACCACAACATCGAGACGGTGGAACGCTTGCAGACGATTGTGCGCCCGCAAGCCCGCTATGACCGCTCGCTCAAGGTGCTGGAGACCGTAAAGCAGATGGACCCCACGATTTACACCAAGTCGGGCATCATGCTGGGTTTGGGCGAGACGCGCGAGGAGGTGCTGCAGACCATGCGCGATTTGCGCAACGCGGGCGTGGACGCGCTCACCATCGGGCAGTACCTGCGCCCCACGCAGCGCCACCTGCCCGTGCAGGAGTATATCCACCCCGACCAGTTTGAGGAATATCGCGTACTGGGGGAGGAGATGGGCTTCCTGTTCGTCGCGTCGGGACCGTTCATTCGCAGTTCCTATAATGCGATTGCGTTCTCGCAGCGCGTGATGGCAGAGAGGCTCGCCAAAGTTGGCGCAGTGGAGAGTGCGTAATCTGCTCTGGCGGACGGGGCAGCTGCTGATGCTGCTGTTGCCCGTTGCGCTGATGACGCTTGCGGGGGCGATGTACCTCTGGCAGGTCAAGCTTGCCGTCGAGGATAGCTTGCCGCCCGCGCTCCGCGAATACGCGCGACGCCAAGCGGATCTGGATGTGCAGATCGAGCGCGTCTCACTGGGGCTAACTCGCGTTTTGCTCACCAACGCCGATGTACGCACCCTCACAGGTGAGCGATTATTCCGCACTCGCTATCTGGAGGCGCGCCTGCCTCGCAACGGCGAGCCGCTCACGATCGAGATAGACCGCCCCGAAGTCTGGATCCAGCGCAATCGTCAGGGCGTGTGGAACATCGACCCGCTGCTGCGTCAGCCGCGTCCGCCTGAGCCGACGCCGATTACTTTTCGCGTGCGCGCCCGACAGGGAACCCTCTATTTCGACGACTTCCTGCCCGACTCGCCCGTTCGCGCCACGCTCTGGGCGGATGAGTTCACGCTCAGCCAGCCCCGAATCGGACAGCAGATTGCTTTGCGTGGCTTCAGCGACAAGCTGGGCGCAATCGAAGCGCGCGCCCTCTCCGACGGCAAGCGGTGGTTGGTGGAACTCAACGCGCAGGCAGCGCGCGGCGAGGCGTTCAGAGCCTACCTGCCGAAGACCGACTTCGATGTTAAGGGCGTACTGGGGCAGGTTGCGCTGCAAATCGTGTACGAGCCAGACCAACCCCTGCGGATTCAGGGAACGGCGCAGGGCGTCGCGCAAAGTGCAACTTTTCAGCAGAAAGTTTTACCGTTTCGGGATTTTGAATGGCGGGTTGCGTTTACTGAGAAGGGACTCGCTGGCGTTCTAACGACGCGCGATGGACGCCTGAGCGTACGCGGGACAGTAGACTGGTCGGGGCAGAAACCGTTTATCTCAGCGCAGGTGCAGGTCGTAGGCGATGAGGCATCCATCCTCTGGCGACTGTTCCGCAGCGACGAGCCACTCGTGCGAGGCAGATACGAGGCGCAACTGCGTCTGGAAGGCGCGCCCGACTCCCTGCAGGCAACGGGCTTGGCGCAACTGGAACGGGTACGCACCCCACAAGGCGATTTGCGCAACCTGCGCTCTACTGTGCTGTTCACGCAGGGGCAACTAACGCTTCCCAATCTGCAGGCTGTGTACGCAGGACGTCCGCTTCAAGGCAAGCTCTGGCTGGATACGCGCCCCAAGACCCCCGAGCTGCGCCTGTATGCATCGGTCAAAGGGCTACCGCTTCACCAGATACCCGCCTTGCGGGAACAACAGCTTCAGGGCGCGGTGGACGCTGCTGTAATCGTTCATGGCAATCTCGATAATCTGCAGGCGGAGGCGAATCTGTTGACGGACGCGCTCTTTTACAACGGGCGTCGTCTGGGCGGGGCGCGGGCGCGGGTGGAATTCGCAGAGGGAACCCTGCGCCTTCCCCTCGTGACGCTGCAGGGCGCGGCGGGAGCGGTACAAGTTTCTGGCGAAATTTTGAACACTCTTGATGACAACCCGCGCTTCGACCTGCAGATCGAAGGCAGCGGGCTGGATTTGAACCTGATAGCGCAGTTAGCGGGATACGCGGAAGGCGAACTTCTCACAGACAGCGAGGGCAACGCGCTGCGCTTAGACGGCATCGGCTATCTCACGGCGCAGATTCGCGGCAGCCTCAAATCGCCTGAAGCCATCGCCGAGGTGGTCGTTTTTGACGGCAGACTGGGCGACATTGGCGCAGAGATCACTGTGGCGAATCTCAACCTGCTGGAGCGCGACCTACGGATTACCCAGTTGCAAATCCTGCGCCGCGCCTCGCAGCTGCTGGCGTCAGGCGTGGTGCGCCTGCCCGCCGAGCAGGGCGAGCCTCCCCGTTTCCAGCTGCAGGGCGACCTGTATGAGTTCGACCTCGCGACGATTCCCGACTGGCTCCGTCGTGAGCTGCCGCTATCGGGACTGGCGTCAGGTTCGTTTCAGGTAGAAGGCGAGCCGCGGCAGTTCCTTGTGCGGGCGAATCTGAACGCTGAGGGGGTTCAGTACGACCAGACCCTGCTGCGCAACAGTCAGGCGCAGGTCATCGTGCGCATCGAGAATGGCTTAACGCAGGTTGAGGTGGCGAATGCGCAGGCGCGTTTAGGCGAGGGCTTGCTTACGGCGAGTGGACAGTGGCACACCAAGGGCGAGTTCGAGGCGCGTTTCCGACTCGAAAACGCCTCGCTGGATGTGCTTGCGTCCTACTTGCCTGTGGAGTATCGCCTGACGGGAATAGCGTCGCTGGAGGGCGAGGCGTCGGGGACGCTCGATCAGCCTGCTGTAAGCGTGCGCCTCAGGGGCGAGCAGATTGCGCTGAACGGAGCGTTGTTGGGGGATGTGGAAGGGAGGTTTGAATTCCGTCCTCACCCCCAACCCCTCTCCCACGGTGTGGGAGAGGGGCGTTCCTTCTCGACGCGGGAGAGCAATCAGGCCGATTCTGGCATGATGCCTGTGTTCGACAGTGCCACGCTCCCCGTTGTTTCTTCCAACCTCACCCCCCTGTCCCCCCTCTCCGTTTACGGAGAGGGGGGAACTGCCGCCATGCACATGCACGGCTCCCCCTCTCCGTTTACGGAGAGGGGGCTGGGGGGTGAGGTGGAAACAGTGTGGGAAATCGTAGGTGCGTCCCCCCAAGTTGAAGCAACGCACTGTACCCTTGTCAGGAGGGGGCGAGGGGATGAGGGCATCCTCCATGCCCTGCTCACCCTCCGCACGCCCGACGGCGAGGCGCGAATTTCTGAGTTCAGCTATGACATGGCAGACAGTGCGATTCGGCTGAGGGCGGAGACCGACCCCTTGCCTATCGATTGGCTCCGTCGGGTGGCGCGCGCCCTGCCCGACGCGCTGCCGCCCGCCGTCGCTGAGCGTATCGAAACACTGCAGGGTAAGGTGCAGGCACAGTTGAATATTGAGGGCGCGCTTAGTGAACCCACCGCGCGCCTGACGCTGAACGCCGAGACACTGGAATGGCGCACACAACCTCTGGGACGCCTTGCGCTGCAAGCTGAGTGGCAGGGCGTCTCCGAAGTCAGCGACCTCAATGATGCTTCGCCTGCTGAACGCGCCGCCGAATCGCTTCGGCGTCTGCGCACCCGACGCGCCTGGCTCCAGCAGCTTCGCTGGCAAAATGACACCGCACGCCTTGAGGCGCAAGCAGCCTACACGCCTGAACAACTCGACGCCGATGTGGAAATCGCGCAGTTCCCGCTCCGGTGGGTCAGGCTCTGGGATCCCAGCCTGCCCGAATTCGATGGCGAACTCGACCTGAGCCTGATTGCGCAGGGCGACCCCGAATCGCCCCAGCTGCGCCTGAGCGCGACGCTCGATAAACTGACCTACGGCGATTTCACGATAGACCAGATTCTGTTCAGCCAGATCGATGTGCGCGAGGGCGCGATTCAAACCGATGACGCGCTGATTCGAATGGGCGAGTACCAGGCGCGCCTCTCGGGGCGATTGCCGTTCCACTGGTCGCCGCTGAGCGTTCCCGACGATGAACCGATTCAGATACAGGCGCGCCTGCGCGAACAGCCCCTCACCCTGCTGAGCCTGTTCGCGCCCATCGATAAAGAGCGCACGCAGGGCGTGATTGAGGGCTTTCTGGAGGTGAACGGCACGCTGGCGGAGCCAGAGCCGCGCGGACGCTTGACGATTACCGACGGCGCGTTGGCGTTTCAAGACCTGCGCACCGCCCTGCAGGAGATTGGGCTGCAGGTGGAGTTTGACGGGCGTGAGGCGCGTATCTTGCAGGCGCAGGCGCGCTCTTCAGAGGGGGGAGCCATCCGCGCGGAGGGCGCGATTGACCTCTCAAACGAAAAACCCCAGCTGAATATTCAGGTTCGAGCCGAGTCGTTCACTGCGACAGAGCCAAAGCTGCCCGTTCTGGAAGGCAGCGCGAAGGCGGTTGTGTCAGGTGCGATTGGACTGACGGGCGCGCTCGCCGAGCCGGAGGTGAAAGGCGCGCTGCGCGTGCAACGCGGGTTCCTCTACCTGCCGCCTGAGTTCACCCCGCGTGAAGCGGGCGAGCCGTTTCCCGTTAACCCCCGCTTTGATATTCGGGTCGATGTCGCCGACGAGTTCACCCTGCGCAATCCGAACCTTGACGCGCGCCTGGAGGGCAACCTACAGGTGGGTGGCTCGCTCCAGTCGCCCACGCTCACGGGCGAGTTCAACCTGCGCGGCGGCGCGCTCAGCCTGCCCACAGCACGGCTGCGCATCGAACCCGACAGCGTCGCGCGACTCGTCTACCCCTTTACCGCGCTGACAGGCGAGACCATCGCGCGCATCGAACTAAATGTGCGCGCCAGCACGAGCGTCGTGGCTGCCGACTTCACGGGCGACCCCGTCCGCTATCGCGTGGAAGTCGATGTGAACGGACCGCTGGACGACCCTGAACGACTGCAGCTGACCGCCCGCTCCGACCCGCCGGGGCTTTCAGAACAGCGCATTCTGAGCCTGCTCGGGCGGGGGCAGGCGTTGGCGGCGATTGCCCGCGGCGCTGATCCCGCTCAGGTGTTCCGTGAGCAGATTGGCGACATCCTCACGGCGCAGGTACTACCAGGGCTGTTTGCGCCTTTGGAGACAGGCATCGCCGAAGCGTTCGACTTGGAGCAGTTCTCGTTAGACTACACGGGACTGCGCCCCGCGAGCCTCTATCTGGTGAAGAACCTGTTCGACGGCGTGGGCGTCGCCTATCGGCGCGGCATCGGCGTCGGCAACGAGGAGTATCAGGTGCGCTTCTTCTACCGTCTCCCGTTCCGCAACCGCCTGCTGCAGCGTCTGCGTGTCGGCTTCGGCTTCGACCACAAGCAGACCCGATTCGTGTTTATTGAGGGGAGCGTGCTGTTTCGTTAGACTACTCGCAACCCTCGCCGAATCCGAACAGGACTTCGAGCAGGTCGGCGTCGTCTACCGCGCCATCCTCGTTCACATCGCCCGCGCCGCCCTGATTACCGAAATTGAACAGCACGGTGAGCAGGTCGGCGTCGTCCGTGCAGCCGTCGTCGTTCGCGTCGCCGCGCGGGCGGATAGCATAACGCGCCAGATAGGCGTCCCATTCGCCTGTGGGCGTCCACGCTCGTCCGTACAGCGTGAAACCTCGTCCATCGGGCTGCACATGGAGTTGTGCCTCAATCCTCAGGGAGTCGGCGACCTCGTAGTCCACAGTCCACTCCAGCGCGCCGCTGGGAGCGTAGCAGTGGACACGAATCACGGAAGCAAGAGCGTCGGGACTAACAAACTCCTGAGTGAGGTAGTAGAGTCGCCCGAAAGCATCGGTTTGCAGGGAGAACGCCAGTCCAGTCAATGGAAGCTCCCATAGGCGCACGCCGCTTGAGTTGTAGGCGCGTATCCAGCGCTGATTGCCCGCCCCTTCCCATGTGTAGACCAGTCCCTGAGGGCTAACCGCCATATTATTGACAAACCCCGTTTCGATATTTTCCCAGACGAGGCTACCGTTGGGGTTATACACGGCGATTCGTCTCGTCGCAGGCGAGCTGCGAGTGTCGGTTTCTGCGAGATAGAGCCGTCCTGCGCTGTCCGTAGTCAACGCCGCAATCGAACGCCAGCTGCGAGTGATTTGCCACGCGAGCTGTCCTTGAGGCGTATAGCGCGCGATGTGTGAAGCGTTCTGTTCGTAGTTGCCCAGCGCGAGGTACAGGCTGCCGTCGGTTGATACAGACGCACGCTCGAACTGCAGGTTGGTCGGATACGCCTGTACCCATTCTGGAGCGCCGTTGGCGTTCGCTTTCAGAATGTAGGGTACAGACTGGGAGCCGTTCCAGTGGCTCGCCAGCAGGTAAAAGCCCCCATCGGGCGCAGCGAGTAGGTCGCGAAAGCTGGAAGACTGGGGCAGTTCGGTGTATGTGCGTTGCCAGCGCAGTACGCCGTCGGCTCGATACTGCGTGATGGTGATGCGACTGTTGACTTGGTCGACAAGCATCGGTTCGTCCGACGCGCTCTTGAAGAGTTGACCACTCACAGGCGACTGCTCCCACAGCAGAGCGCCGCCGCTGCTATAACGGCGCAGGCGAGCCGCCGTATCGGTCAGAAATAACGCATACACCCCGCCCGAGCCGTCCAGCGCCGCTGAAACTCGGTCGTGAGTCGGTACAGTGAGCGGATGCGTTGCGTTCGTGAGCAGGTTGCCGTTCGTGTCGTAGCGCACCACGCGCAGCGTCTCGTTCTCCCGAAAAATGCCCCGACACTCCTCGCTGGAGTTGACCAGCAGCCCGAAATCTCGAGCTGCTCGACTTCCGTTGTAGGGGAGGGCGCGCGTCCAGAGCGTCTGCCCCTGCGCGTCCAGTTTGAACATTTTCAGTTCAGGCGCGCCACTGCGCAAGTCGGGCGCGAAAAACCAAGTAGCGTCGGAGTTCGGCGTGGCGGCTAACGGCGCGTTGTTGCCTACCCATTCCGAACCGAACCCGCCCAGACTCACAACATCCGACTGATGCCAGAGCAACGCCCCCGTAGGCGCGTAGAGCTGTAGCCCGAAAAAGTAGTTA
>CAYYCA010000095.1:0-7530 GCA_964470265.1 uncultured Fimbriimonadales bacterium
ATCGGTATTATCACGCTTTAGTCAGAGCCTGCAACGGGTACACTTATAACCAATGTCGCGCAAGGCTAACTGGCAAGGGAGTGCGCCGCCTGTCAAGCGGAAATCACGCTTCAGGCGGATGTTCTGGGCGTTCTTCTGGGTCGTGTTCTGGATGGGCGGGCTGTTGTTGGGCAGCGCGCTGGGCTATCTTCATTTCGCCAGCGAGGGAACCGTCAGCCGCGCCGTCGTCGCCTACCTCACAGGCGAAACAAAGCCCGAAAACGCCTTTCCCGGACGCAAAAAAATCACCATCCTCATCGTCGGCGCGGACGAGAACCGCGACCACCGCAAGCGCGTGGTCGACACGATGGCGCGCACCGACACCATCATGGTGGCGCAGGTAGACTTCGTGAACCAACGCATCAACGCCCTCTCCATCCCGCGCGATACGCTCGTGCGCATCCCCCGACACGGCTGGGGCAAAATCAACTCCGCCCACGCGCTCGGCGGACCGAGACTGCTCGTGGAGACCGTCAGCACGCTGCTGGGCAACCTGCAGATTGACGAGGTGGTGATTGTCAGCTACAAAGCCTTCGAGGAAGCCGTCGATGCGCTCGGCGGAGTCACCATCGAGGTAGAGAAACGCATGCGCTACCATGACAACTGGGGCGACCTGCATGTGGATTTACAGCCCGGCGTGCAACATCTGAACGGGAAGCAGGCGCTGGGCTATGTGCGATTCCGCCATACCGACAGCGACTTCCACCGCATCGAACGCCAGCAGAAGTTTATGCGCGCAGTCAAGGAACGGCTGAAAGACCCCAGCGTGTGGATGCGCGCGCCGCAGGTGCTCGCGGCGGGGCTGCGCCACACCCGAACCACGATGGAGTTCGAGCAGCTGCTCGCGCTCGCCCTGTTCGCACGGCAGCTCAGCGACGAGCAAATCCGCACGGAGACCCTGCCCGTACGCAACGGCAGCGGCACGAGCCTGATTGTCAAACGCGAGGAAGCCACCCGCCTCATCCGCGAACTCGGCTTCTGGGACACCGAAACCTACTCTTACGCCCGATGAACCGCTACGGACTGACCCAACTGGAGAAACTGGCAATCGGCGTCGCCGTCGTTGCCGTACTCGCCATCCTAATCCCGCTCTACCGCCAGCTGGTGGACATCAAGCGCACCGCCGACTGCCTCTCGAACCTGAAAGACATCGCCACAGCGATTAACCTTTACCTGCTCGACTATGGCAACACGCTGCCGCTGGCGTACTATGCGAACCCCGACGGCTCGCCTCAGACCGACGCGGCAGGGCGACCGCTGACATGGGTATTGTGCATCAGCAGCTATATGAAGCGCGACCTCCAACGCGCCCTGAAGTGCCCCGCCGACCCGACTGGCGGCAGCACGGTGATAACCCATCCGCGCGACAGTAGCAAGACGCTGACCCTCTCCTACGGCTTCTACGCCCCGCTCTCCGCCGTGCGACTGGAAGATTTGCCAAACCCCGGCTTGAGTGTGTTGATTGCCGATAGCCTTGCAGGGGGACAGCTCGGCTCGCTGAACCCGAATCCCTTGCTCAACGGCAACGATGGCTTCGCGCTCACCTTCGACGACGCCCGATTCAAGCCCACCGCCGACTCGAAATATGTGATTCGGCTCGCCGTGTGGCGGCGACGCGAATCGGGCGACTGGGTCGAGGATAACCTGCGCAGTTTTCACGGAAAGGGCGTCAATGTGCTGCACGCTGATGGGCATGTCAGCACGCGCGCGCCCAGCATTCTGCGGCTCCAACGCGACGCGCGGGGCAAACTGGAGCCGCCCTGGACGCTGCCCGAACCCCGCTCGGAAGAGCCGGCCAACGCGAACCCACCTCCGCCTTGAAGTCGCCGTCGGGTATAATTTAGCCACGCTAAATACAGGAGCTGACCATGTGGCTGAAGGCTATCCCAACCGAACTATCGGAAAACGAGTTTCGTACCGTAGAGTTGAATGGACAGCGGATCCTCATCGGGCGGGCGTCGAAGGGCTACTTCGCCGTGCTGGATCAGTGTTCTCATCAGAAGTTGCCGCTCTCCGAAGCGGACGGACTGCCCGGACGCATCCACCGCGACCTGCTGGAGTGCCCCCATCACGGCGCGAAGTTCGACCCGTACACTGGGCAAGCGAAGGGCTTGCCCGCCGTTCGACCGATTAAAGCGTTAAAAATCAAAGAGGAGGACGGCTTCGTGTGGGTAGACTTAGAGTGAATGGCTGGAGGCGATTCCTATGGCGACGACTTTGACGATTGACGCGAGCGAGATCCGTAGGCAGTTTCCGTTCTTTCAGCCGCATCCTGAGATGCGGAGCGTGATTTATCTGGACAACGCCGCCACCACGCAGAAGCCCTACTCGGTCATCGAGGCGGTGAGCAACTTCTGGGCGCATCACAACGCGAATGTGCATCGCGGGGGGCACGGCGCGGGCGCAAGGGCGTCGGAACTCTATGAGGCGGCGCGCGAGCGGGTGGCGCGGTTCCTCAACGCCCGCGAACCCGCCGAAATCGTGTTCACGCGCGGCACGACCGAGGCGATTAACCTCGTCGCCAGCAGCTGGGGCGAAGCGTTCGTCAAAGCAGGCGACGAGATTATCGTGACCGAAATGGAACACCATGCGAACCTGCTGCCATGGATGCGCCTCGCCGAGAAGCAGGGCGCGACGCTGAAGGTATGGCGCATCACCGACGACGGCAGGCTGAACTTAGACGACCTGCGCGCGCTGCTCACTGAGCGCACGCGCCTCGTCGCCGTCGTGCATATCTCGAATGTGCTGGGCGTGGTCAACCCCGTCGCTGAGATTTGTCGACTGACGCATGCGGCGGGCGCGCTCTGTCTGGTGGACGCCGCGCAGAGCGTCGCGCACATGCCCGTCGATGTGCAGGCAATCGACTGCGATTTTCTGGCGTTTTCGGGACACAAAGCCTACGGACCCACAGGGATTGGCGCGCTCTACGCGAAGCGTTCCCTGCTCGAAGCGATGCCCCCCTATCAGGTCGGCGGCGGAATCGTGAAGACCGTAAGCTGGGATCGGCTCGTGTGGTCGGAGCCTCCCACGAAGTTCGAAGCGGGCACGCCCCCCATCGGCGAGGCGATTGGGCTGCACGCCGCGCTGGATTTTATCGACTCCATCGGGCGTGAGACTATCGAAGCCTACGAACACGAGCTGACGCGCTACGCCCTCGAACGCCTGCAGGAGGTTCCAGGGCTGCGCCTGTTCGGACCTGTTCCTGACCGTGCGGGCATCTTCGCGTTCATGCTGGAGGACATCCACCCGCACGACATCGCGACTGTGCTGGACGCGCGCGACATCGCGATTCGGTCGGGGCTGCACTGTGCGCATCCGCTGGGGGAGCGGCTCGGCGGCTCGACGGCGCGCGCCAGCCTCGCAATCTATAACGACACCGCGCATATCGACGCGCTTATCGAAGGGCTTCACGAGGTACGCAAGGTCTTCGGCTATGCTGGATGAACTCTATCAGGAGATTATCTTAGACCACTATCGCCATCCACGCGGGCGAGGCGAGCTGGAGCCGCCCAAAATCACGCAGGAGGGCTTCAACCCCTCCTGCGGCGATGAGGTGATTCTTGACCTGCGCCTCGAGGACGGGCGCATCAGCGATATTCGGTTTCACGGGCGCGGCTGCTCCATCAGTCAGGCGTCCGCCTCCATGCTGACCGAAGCGGTCAAGGGCAAGACGCTTGCGGAAGCGCACGCGCTCATCCAGCAGGTGCTGGCGATGGTCAAGGGCGAGGCGGAGGGCGACCCCGACGCGCTCGGCGACATCGTCGCGCTGGCAGGCGTACGCAATTTCCCCGTGCGCGTCAAGTGCGCCACCCTTGCATGGCACACGCTGGAAGAGGCGCTGCGCAACGCAGAGTAAACTGGGCTTATGTCCAGCTGGGACACGCTGAACGCTGAGATTGTCGCCTGTCGGCAGTGCCCGCGCCTGGTCGCCTATCGCGAGCGGATTGCCCAGACGAAACGCGCCGCCTTCCGCGAATGGGACTACTGGGGCAAGCCGGTGCCCAACTTCGGCAGTCCGAACGCGCGACTGCTGCTTGTAGGGCTGGCGCCCGCCGCGCACGGCGGCAACCGCACAGGACGAATTTTCACCGGCGACGCCTCAGGCGACTTCCTGTTCGACGCGCTTTATCGGACAGGGTTCTGTAATCAGCCTACCTCGACTCACTGGGACGACGGGCTGACGCTCTATGATGTGGCGATTACCGCCGCCGTTCACTGCGCCCCGCCCGACAACAAACCGACGCTGGAGGAGCAGGCGAACTGCTTTCCCTATCTGGTGCGAACCTACTGCTTGATGCCGAACCTGCGCGGCTTTCTTGCGCTGGGGCGACTGGCGTTTGAAGCGTGTCTGCGCCTCGCCCGACAGGAAAACCTCCTCCCCGAAAACGCCCGCTACGCTTTCCAGCACGGCGCAATCTACGAGCTGCGCGGCGGCAAGTTCCTCGCCGCGAGCTATCACCCCAGCGCCCGCAACACTTACACGAAACTGCTCACGATGGAGATGATGACGGAGCTGCTCGGGCGCCTACGAACGCGCCTGTATGAGCAGGAACCGGCTGCGCGATAGCGAACTGCTCGCCTGTGTTCGAAAGCCAGCTGATTTTCCCGCTCAACGGATGGCACAATCACGCCTCCAGCATCGTGGAGTGCCCGAACGGCGATTTGCTGGTGTGCTGGTTCAGCGGTTCGGGCGAGCGCACGGCAGACGATGTGCAGATTCTGGGCGCGCGGCGGCGCAGGGGCGCATCCCGCTGGAGCCAGCCGTTCCTGATGGCAGATACGCCCGACTATCCCGACTGCAACCCCGTGCTGTTCATCGACGCCCGTAAGCGGCTCTGGCTGGTGTGGATTACCGTGCTGAACCACCGCTGGGAAGGCTCGCTGCTGAAATATCGCATCAGCACGGACTATCAACGCGCGCTCGCGCCCCGCTGGACGATGGGCGATGTGATTCACATCTCGCCCGACGCGCGCTTCGTGGAGCAGGTAGAAGCGTGGCTGAAGAAGTTGGAAGCGCAAGGCGCGTCGTTGCCTGCCGCCCTGCGCCCCCGTCTGGAGGTCTATCTGCGGACTGTGCGTCAGCACGCGAACGACGAACTCTCGCGCCGACTGGGCTGGATGACGCGCCTCCCGCCGTTGATTGAGGGCGAGCGCATCTACCTGCCGCTCTACTCGGACGGCTTCAGCTTCTCGCTGGTCGCCCTGAGCGACGATTCGGGCGAGCGATGGCGGGCAAGTGCGCCAATTCTGGGACCGGGCGCAGTGCAGCCCAGCCTGCTCCGCCGTCGCGACGGCACGCTCGTCGCCTATATGCGCGATAACGGACCGCCGCCCAATCGCGTGTTCGTCGCCTACTCGCGCGACAAAGGCGCAACATGGACTGAGGCGGAGAAAACTGACCTGCCCAATCCCGGCTCCAGCGTCGCCGCGCTCGCGCTGCGCACGGGCGAGTGGCTGCTGATTGGCAACGACACCGAGCAGGGACGCCATCAACTCGCCGTCTGGCTCTCGGAAGACGAAGGGCGTCGCTGGCAACTTGCGGGCTATCTGGAGAAAGACGAACCCGGACGCGGACGCTACGCCTACCCCTGCGCGATTCAGGCGCGCGATGGGACAATTCATGTCACCTACAGCTACGCCTTAGAGCGCGACGACCTCCCCCGCGACGAACAAGGACGCCCCAAACGCAGCGCAATCAAGTGGGTGCGGTTCGACCACGAGTGGCTTAACCCCGCCCGCCCTCACACGCCGTGAGGCCAAGTCGTAGGGTATCCTATTGTTGCGCCGACCAGGTATAATCTGACTTACCAGTCGGTAGAAATCTCAACGACGAGAACGGAGGCGACCGATGGACTACCGAGAGGAACTGAATCGTCAACTTTCTGGCGAAGGGATCGAGATTCGAGGCGCAGTCTCGCAAGCGTATGCGCAGATTCTGACCCCCGATGCACTGCGGTTCGTAGCGGAGCTGGTACGCGCCTTCAACCCACGCCGCAAGGAACTGCTGCAAATGCGCGAGGAACGCCAGGCGCGTCTAAACGCAGGCGAGAATCCCGATTTCCTGCCTGAAACTGCCCACATCCGCGAGGGCGACTGGAAAGTCGCGCCCCCGCCCCCCGACCTGATCGACCGGCGCGTCGAAATCACGGGACCCGTCGACCGCAAGATGATTATCAACGCGCTGAACTCGGGCGCAAAAGTGTTTATGGCGGATTTTGAGGACGCCAACTCGCCTACATGGGATAACTGCGTTCAGGGGCAGATTAACCTGTACGACGCCGTGCGCCGCACGATTGAATACACCAGCCCGGACGGCAAAGAGTACCGCCTGAATGAGCAGACCGCCGTGCTGTGCGTGCGCCCGCGCGGCTGGCATCTGCCCGAAAAGCATTTAATTATCGACGGCGAACCCGCCCCAGGCGCCCTGATGGATTTCGGACTTTACTTCTATCACAACGCCAAAGAACTGTTGCAGCGCGGCACGGGCCCCTACTTCTATCTGCCCAAGCTGGAGAGCCATTTAGAGGCGCGTCTGTGGAATGATGTTTTTGTGTATGCCCAGGAGCGACTGGGCGTCCCGCGCGGCTCCATCCGAGCGACCGTGCTGATTGAGAACATCCTCGCGGCGTTTGAAACGGAGGAGATTCTGTATGAGCTGCGCGAACACTCGGCGGGGCTGAACAGCGGACGCTGGGACTATTTGTTCAGTGTGATACGCAAGTTCCGCAACCGCGAGGATATTGTGTTGCCCGACCGCGCCACGCTGACGATGACCGTGCCGTTTATGAAGGCGTACTCCGAGCTGGTGGTGCAGAGCTGCCACAAGCGCGGGATTCACGCCATCGGGGGCATGTCGGCGTACATCCCGCGGCGCGACGACCCCGAAGCGAACGCCAGAGCCATCGCGCAAGTCGTCGCCGACAAGGAGCGCGAGGTCAGCGAGGGCTACGACGGCACATGGGTCGCCCACCCCGGCTTAGTGCCCATCGTGCTGGAGGTGTTCAACAAGCACATGCCGACGCCGAACCAGATCGAGAAACTGCCGCAGCGCACGATTACGGCGCAGGAGCTGCTGAACTTCCCGCGCGGCGATATCACCGAGCAAGGCATGCGCACGAATATCAATGTGAGCCTGCGCTATCTCGATTCGTGGCTGCGGGGCACAGGCGCGGCGGCGATTAACTACCTGATGGAGGACGCCGCTACAGTGGAGATTTCACGCTCGCAGCTGTGGCAGTGGCTCCATCGAGGCGCGAGGCTCAACGACGGACGCCTGATGACGCCCGAACTGTTTATGGCGACGCTGAACGAGGAGCTGCGCGCCATCAAAGCGAGCTACGGCGATGCGCCCCACCGCCTCGACGAAGCGGCGGACATTCTCAAGCGCGTCGTGCTAAGCGAGGAGTTTATCGACTTCGTGACGCTGGTAGCGTACGAGTATATAGATTGATATCGCAGCGGGCGCGTTGTGGCTTGAGCGTCTCGCTCAAG
>CAYYCA010000096.1:0-7529 GCA_964470265.1 uncultured Fimbriimonadales bacterium
AAAATCAGGGATGCACGTTTGGAGATTGAACTCAGGCGTTGTACCCTTATCAGCTCCTTCAGGCTCCCCCTACGCAGTAGGGGGAACCTAAAGGAGGGGGTTCCAAAGATTGACCAAAGGCAAAACAATAGCAGGAATTGACGAATTCTGCCAGAATCCTCACGCCACAGGGGGGATTCCCGATGCGTATACGACGCGCGTGGTGGATTGCGTTCGGTGCGCTGGCGTTCGCTTTGGGGATAGGCGCTTTGCTGTGGGTTGGTCGGCGGAGCCGTGCGCCGCAATTGCCTGAAGTTGGACTCAAGCGCGAATCGCTGGGACAGTTCCCCAAGCAGCGAGGAACCCAGCATGTGGCGACGGCGTTTCCTGTAGACCTCAATGCCGATGGGGAAACCGAAGCCGTTGCGGTGTTTGAGCGGCTCCCCAGTCAACGGGGCGAGCCGAGCGTCTGGAGCGACCTCAAGGGCAGGTTCGAACCGTTGCCCGCGCCCGTTCTGCCGCCGCCGCGAAGATATTTCTATGCGCCGACAACCCTGGATAATCACACCCAGTCCCTATTTCATACTCTTGTCCCGCGCGAACTGCTCGGCTGGGACGACCCAAGCCAGCAGATTGTACGCATCCAGCGGCGGAAGGGGCGATTCATAACCGAGCCGGTTTCCAGCCTACGCTTTGTACGGTTTCCCATTATCGCGTGGCTCGACAGCGACGAGGACGGACTGCTGGAGACGCTGCACGCGGGATGGCCCCCGAGCCAGCTCGCGTTTCGAATGAGCCGTGATGGACGCTGGAGTGTGTTGCATGAACCGCTTCGAGACCCCAATCAAGTTCTGAATCGGCTTCAGGAGCTTATCGCTACAAAGCATGTCTTGCCCAACGGACAGACTCAAATCGCCACGCCCGCCGAGTTCTACTATCAGATGCCGCGTCCGACCGTGCTGCTGCCCGATGGGGACGGCGATGGCAAGCCAGAGCAGCTCGATGTACTGAAGCGCATCGTGCGGTTCTCAAAGGGCGGGACGACGCCGTTCCCGCGCCCCTTCAAGGCGGGTGAGCAGATTATCACTGCTGAGCTGGACGGCGTCGCGCCCGCCGAAATCCTCTACGCCAGCCGCGCGGACGACCCTGCCAAGTTCGGCTTCCAGCTCTGGGTGTACCGCTGGCATGAAGGCGAGCTGCAACTCGTCGCGGCGCACAAACTGCTTCAGAAACACTACATCGCGCTCACAGTGAAAGACCTCGACGGCGACGGGCGCGACGAAATCGTCGGCAACGAAGTCGCGCAGCGCAACAAGACGCGCTGGATTGTCTGGCGGTTCGAAAACGGCGCGTTTCAGGAGCAGGCAGCGGAGCATCCCGTTAATCTCAATCGCCTTGAGGACGCCCACTGGCTGACCGCAGGGCGCGACACCTTATCAGGGCAGACGACCCACGAACTTTCGGAAACTGCCCTGCGCCTCAACCCCATCGCCAGCAGCGAGCAGGGAGGCGCGTCGTTGTTTGACCTCACGGCTCCCAGCGCGATTACCAGCGCAACCATCCTGGTCGGCTTGCCCGAAGGCGAGCATCGCGCCGACCCGAAACACTGGAAAACGCTCGCAGTGGACGGGCGAGTCCTGTGGCATGGGGACTACGACGGCGACGGCATCGAGGAGTACGCGCTGAGCAATTTCACTGACGGCGGCGCGATTGCGCAGTTCTGCGAGGGCAAGTGGCGACTGACGCCCCTGAGGCATCGCGCGCCGCTTGTCGCTGCCTTCCCCGCCCAGCGCAACGGAACGCCGCAGCTTATCCTTGTCTATCGAGACGGCAAGGTGGAAGCCATTCAAATCACGAGGTGAACGCCATGCGCCAACGCAAGTGGATTGTGGGAAGCGTCATCGTGCTGCTGCTGTTCGGGCTAATCTGGTTCTGGACGGAGCGTCGGGCTTCGCAGGTAGGGCTTGAACCGCTGCCGATTGAGCGGAAACGGATTGGCGCGTTCAAAAAGCCCGCAAACACTTTCGGAGCGTTTTTCCACGCCTCAATTGTCGACTACGACGGCAACGGCGAACCCGAACTCCTAACTTACTTTCAGAGCGCGGGCGCAGGAGGCGGTTTGATGTCGCCGAAAATGACCTGCTGGATGTCGCTCGAAAACGGCGCGACCACCCAGACGCCCTTGATTGCCCTGCTGCCCAGCAGACTGACGACGCCGAATACATTCGAATGGCTGCCTCAGTTTCGGCAGGGCGAGCTTCCCCTGCTGCGCGAGACCATCGCCTGGGATTCAGCCACTCGTCGGGCGGTTCGCCTCCGCTACGCTGACGGCAAATGGCAATCGCAGCCGATTGCGGAGCTGAAAGGGGAACAGATTCAGAACGCGCTGGGCGTTGACCTGGACGGCGACGGCGTGGTGGGCGAATATTTTTTGCAAACCGACACAGGCAAACTGGCGCATCTGCGTGTGGACGAGGCGAACCACCTGCAGTTCGAGACGCTGAAGTCCGTCACGCCCGCGCCTATTCAACAGCTCATCGACAACTCCCCAGTTGGGGGGATACCGATTGCGCGTGGAGGCGCGCCGCCGACAATGGTACATCCCACCGCCTACTCTCTACGCGATCTGGACGGCGACGGCAAGCCCGAAAAACTCTTTCTGGGCGGCGGCGCAGCCCGCAAACCCGCCTCGCTGCGCCTTTCCACAAACTCAAAACTCCTGAAGCTTCCCGTGCAAGGCGTGCGGTTGGTTAATCAGATTGACACAGCGGAAGTGGACGGCGACCCGCAAGCCGAGCTGCTTATCCTGCAGAATCGGCTCGGTCAGATTACCATTCAGGTCTATGAGATTGTTCAGGGCGCGTTGAAGCCGAAAGGGTTGCCGACTCAGCTGCCCGCCAGTCCGACTGCGCTCTGGTTCATTCGCGACCTGGACGGTGACGGCAAAGTAGAAATCATTATCGCGGACGATTCGGGCAAACCGACACGCATGCTGCGCTGGCTTGTGTTGCAGGCGCATAATGGACAGTTTCAGGAAATCGCGCGGTATCAACAGCGATTGCCTGAGTCGGCATCGCTGGATCGTGCTGCGTTGGAAACACGGCGCGGGATAGCGCTGGATGTCTATCGCGCTTCTACGCTGGCGCAGATCTTCGGCGGCAGTCTCAATATGCGAACCGTGCTGGTTGGTTTCCCTTCGGGCAAGGACGCGCTGAATCCTGTGAATTGGCAGTTCGCTTATTTACGCGATACCAGCCCGCTCTGGGCAGGTGACTACGACGGCGACGGGGTCGAGGAACTCATCACAGGACACCACTGGGGTGCAGCAATCTACTTGGTGCAGTTTTGCGACGGCGCGTGGCGCGGTGTGAAGCTTGGCGAGGGCGGGATGAGCGCCGTGCTGCCCGTGCGTCTGAAGGGTGCGCCGTGGCTCGCGCTGCTTTCCTACGAGGGGCAGGTGGAGGCGATTCGGATTCGTCCCGCTTCGGGCAAGTGAACATCGACATTCGCACAACGCGGTCTCAGAACGCCCTACTCAAAACGGGCAGGATTTTTTGCGCGAGGCGGGAATCCTGCGCCTGTTATGAAGGCGATACGGCAGATAGTCTGGCTGGCGGGCTTGCTCAGCGCGTGCGCGTTCGCCCAGCCGAAACAGACGGCGACCATTAGCGTAAACTTGGAAAACGGCGCGACCATTAAGGGTACCGTTAAACTCGTCGCGCGAGTCCAGTCCGAATCGCTGGTGGAGCGGGTGGAGTTTAGCGTGGACGGCGCGCTGCGCGAAGTGGACGATAGCACGCCCTACGAGTATGAATGGGACACCGTCGCCGACAGCGAGGGCGAACGCACGGTGAAGATTACCGCCTTTCTGGAGGGCAACAAGAGCGTCTCCAAAGAGATTAAAGTAGTGATCGACAACGGCGTGGCGCTGGGCGCGGCGCACCACTATCAGCAGGCGCGGGAAGCGTTCGCGGAAGGCAAATTTGAGGACGCGCTGTATCACACGCGCGTCGCGCTGAAAGCCGACTCGGCGCATCGTGAATCGCGCGTGCTGCAGATTCAGACCCTGCTGCGTCTGGGACGCGCTGCCGAAGCGGACGACGCCGTAGAAGACCTCGCGCGACTCTATCCCGACTTGATCGAGACGCAGGAGCTGCGCGTGGCGGCGAGCCTGCGCCGCGCCAAAAACGCCCGCAACGAACGCGAACTGCTGCGCAACGCCATCGACGCGCAACATAAAATCAACCAGTTGCGCCTCAAAGCGCTGGGCGATTCGCGCACGCCCGACGCCATCGTGAACCGCACGCTGCTGATGATTGCCGAAGGCGAAGCGGGCGCAACCATCGATAGCCTGCTGCAACTGATAGACCGCGAGCCGAACAACCCGCGCTACCTGAACCTGCTGGCGTATGCGTACCTGAACGCGGGGCGTCTGCGCGATGTGCTGGTCATCACGAACACGGCGATTCGGCGCGGCGCGGCGAACGATTACACCTACGCGATACGCGGACTGGCGGCGGCTCTGCTGAACGACACGCGCGAGCAGGAACGCGCTTTCGAGGAAGCAGGGAAGGTGGACAAAGAGTCCAAGGCGCTGCTTGTGGCACAGGCGAACCTCGCGATGCTGGGCAGACGCGCCACGACCGTCGGCAGGCTCGCGGCGCAGGCGCAGGGACTCAGCGATAACACCCCGCAGACCGCCTTCTTGCGCTACTGGAGCTTCGTCAATAACCGCGAATACGACCGTGCGAAAGACGCCTTCTGGCGCGTGCTGGATTTAGACCCGCTGATGGCGGAAGCGTATCAGCTGCGCGGGATGCTGAACCTGATGGATGGACTGCGTCCTGGCGACGAAGACCTGATTGGCGTGGCGCGCGAGTGGTTCGAACTCGCCCTCGTCGCGCGCCCGAACTACACCCCCGCCCATCTGGGGATCGCGATGAGCTACGCTTTTGAAGCCTACACAACCAAGCGCGACGGCAACCGCCCCAGCGCCGAGGTGTTGCAGAAGGCGGAAGAAGCGCTCAATAGAGCCTTGTTAGCGGCGCGAGACACCGCATGGGCGCAGGTCGGCGCGTCCTATGTTTACACCGAGCTGGGCAAGGTGCGCGAGGCGGATCAGGCAATCCGACGCGCGGCGCAGTTAGACCCCAATCGCGTCACGAGCCTCACGCCGCCGGAGCCGCCCCGTGCGATGGAGCTGCTGATGGCGCTGCTGTTCGTGCCCGTGTTTCCCGCGCCGTAGCGTTCGAGATCCCTCGCCTTCGGCTCGGAATGACGGCGTAGCGGGTCATGGAAGCCGTCATTCCGAGCGAAGCAAGGAATCCCCCAGAATCGCGATATGATAGGACGGCTCAGCGGCACTTTGGCGGCGGTTGAGGAAAACCTCGTTCTAATCGAGGTAGGCGGCGTGGGCTATGAGGTGCGCCTGCCGCCCAGCCTCAAGGAGCAACTCCCGTCGCTGGGCGAACCTGTGACGCTGCATATCCGCACCCTGTTCAACGAGGACGAGGGCATCCTGCTGTTCGGCTTTCTGGAGCCGGCGCAGCGCAGGCTGTTCGACCTGCTCATTACTGTGAGCGGGGTGGGACCGCGCCTTGCATTGAATCTGATGGGCGCAGGGGAACCCAACGCCTTAGCCCGCGCAATCGCCCGCAAAGATACGCGCTATCTCAAGTCGCTGCCGGGCGTCGGTGCGAAGCTGGCGGAGCGACTCGCTCTGGAACTCTCGGACAAAGTGGCGCAGTTCGCCTTCGAGCGACAGGTGGAACGGCTCGCGGCGGCGACCCGCGCGAGCGCAATTGACCTCGACGCGCTGGTGGACGGACTCACGCAGCTGGGCTACACTCGTCGCGAAGCGCAGACGGCGTTGAACGCGGTTCTGAACGAGCAGCCCGACGCCGACGAGCAAACGCTGATGCGCCTTGCGCTCGCAAGGCTATCGCCGAGACGCTAAGAGTGGGTATACTCTGAACATCGCGCGACGCCGCGCGTCAAAAACCTTACACACGGAGGTATAGCAATGCAGAAGCGCAACCGTTTCTGGTGGATTATCCCGTTTACCGTCGGGATTCTGTTGTGGGGCGTCTGGAGTGTGGTGTTCTCCTCCACGCCTCTGAAAGAAGGTTCTAAAGCCCCCGATTTCACCCTCACTGGCAGCGACGGCAACACCTATCGCCTAAGCGACTTTCGTGGCAAGCGCGTCGTGCTGATGTTCTACCCGAAATCGAATACCCCTGGCTGCACTGCCCAGAACTGCGCCGTGCGCGACCAGTACGAGAAGCTCAGCCAGCACGCCGTCGTGTTCGGCATCAGCGTCGATTCGCCTGAAACGCAGGCGAACTTCGTCAAGCAGCACAACCTGAAGCACATCGTGCTGGCAGACTCGGACGGTAAGGTTGCGGAAGCCTACGGCGTGCGCACCACTGCAGGGTTCGCGAGCCGAACAACCTTCATTATCGCGCCCGACGGCACGATTGAGAAGGTGTTCGAGAAAGCAGGCACAAGCAACCACGCCGAGGAGCTGCTGAGCTACTTCAGCGCGAGCGTGCAGCAGGGCGCTGCGCCTGCCGCCGCTGAGAAGCCCGAAATCGGCAAGCGCGTCCCCAACTTCACGCTGCCTAATATGAACCCGCGTGAGGGGCTGCCGAAAGAGGTCACCCTCTACGACATCAAGGACAAGAAAGCCATCGTCGTCATCTTCATCGCCACGCGCTGCCCTGTGTCGTTGGACTATGACGAGCGCATGGCGAACCTCGCCAAAGAGTACGCCGACAAGGGCGTGCTGTTCATCGGCATCAACTCGAACCATATCGAACCCGCCTCGGAAGTGACCGAGCATGCACAGAAGAAGGGGTTCATCTTCCCTGTGCTGAAGGATGAGGGCAATCGCGTAGCGGATATGTACGATGCAAAGGTCACGCCCGAAGTGTTCGTGGTCGATTCGAACTTCGTGCTGCGCTATCACGGGCGCATCGACGACAGTCAGAACCCCAACCGCGTCAATCAACGGGACCTGAAGAACGCGCTCGATGCGATTCTGGAGGGCAAGGAGCCGCCCGTGAAAGAGACGCGCGCCTTCGGCTGCACCATCAAGCGCGTGCAGCGGTAATTATGAGCGGTACGACGGCGGGGACGCCGTCGTACCTATCTCAGTGTTGCTTCACCCTACAGGTGGAGATACCGAGCAGTTTGTAGGCAGGGCAGACGCCTACAAGCCCCGAAATCAAGGGGATGACCCCGATTGCGCCCCACCAGTTGTGCGCGTACACGCCCCAACCGATGAGCGCAACGCCCACAATAATTCGCAGGAGACGATCAACGCCACCGACATTAATCTGCATGATGAACTACCTCCTGTTATTGGATACGGAAGAGTGCATGAAAAGTTTCGTGGGGTTCCTGATTGCACTCCACGCCCCACTTCTTAAGGTCTGATGAGGGTACAACGCTTGGGTTCGACTCGGCTGTACCAGCAACCGAGTTGGCTCCTTCGACCACCTTACCCCCCTCCGTAAGGTTCCCCCCGCTCCGCGAGGGGAACCGAAAAA
>CAYYCA010000097.1:0-7360 GCA_964470265.1 uncultured Fimbriimonadales bacterium
ATTTGCACTACTTGAACTCTCAATTGGTACAAGTACCTACCGCAAAAAATCGTCTGCTTGGTGCGACGGCGTCCCCGCCTTCGTTTGGCGCGCGGGGATATCGGTTCGAGCGCGACGGCATTCCTGCCGTCGCACAAGGTGGATGTTTTTGGACAGCAGGTACTTACCAATCGGGGTTTCAGGCATCGCAATTCCGCCCTCACCCCCTGCCCCCTCTCCCACGACGCGGGAGAGGGGGAACCCCACAGCGCGGCGCACGCGCTCGACTCCCCTCTCCCACGCCGTGGGAGGGGGGCTGGGGGTGAGGGCAATCAACAACACGCGCACCCCCAACGAAGGTCCTAAGCCGCTTGAAGCCATAAGTGGTATAGCGAATGAGGTCGAATCGCCGTCAGAAAAGGGGTCGGGGAGCGAGGGCAAATACCAACCCGCACGCCTTATCGACCTTGGACTCATCCGCTACGAACCTGCCCTCGAGCTACAGCGCAAACTGCACGCCCGGCGCGTCGCAGGCGAGATTCCCGACACGCTCCTGTTGCTGGAGCATCCGCCCGTAATCACGCTGGGCAAGGCGTTCCACCCTGAACATCTCCGCTTCGCTCGTGAGTTCTATGCTCAGCAGGGAATTGAACTCCACCCCACCGACCGTGGCGGGGATGTGACCTGCCACAATCCGGGGCAACTCGTCGGCTACCCGATTTTCGATGTGTCGCAGCACGGACGCGACCTGCATAAGTTCCTGCGCGATTTGGAGGAGGTGCTGATACGCGCCCTTGCCGAGTTTGGCATCGAGGCGCATCGCGAGTCGGGCTACACAGGCGCATGGGTCGGCGACGCCAAAATCGCCGCGATTGGCATCAAGGTGACCAAGTGGGTCAGCATGCACGGCTTCGCGCTGAATGTGAGCAACGACCTGCGCCTTTTTAACACGATTGTGCCCTGCGGGATTGCGGATCGCCCTGTGACCTCGATGGAGCGCGTGCTGGGACGCGCCGTGCCAATGGAGGCGGTCAAACAGAGCGTCGTCCGCGCGTTTGAGGCGGTGTTCGGGTTGCGATTTACGCCTGTGAACGCGCCAGAGCGCTTCGGAGAGGGCTAACGCGAATTCGCCATGAGTTCACTGCGCTGGAAGGTCAAACGGTTGATGGCGATGTCGCCGGGCGAGGTGGTTGCGCGGGTTGCTCGCGCGATTGAGGAGCGCGTTCGCCCGCTGCCCAAAGAGACGCCTGAACAGACCTGGCGACGCTATTACCCTGAGAGTGCAGCAAGGGCGGTTCTGAAAAGCGTCTGTGAACGGCTCAGCCTCTGCCCCAACGCGCTTTCGGAGGCGGAGCGGGCGCGTGTGATTCAGGAGGCGGATGCGCTGCTTCAGGGCGAGTGGACGCTGTTTGGCTACCCTGTGCGGCTGGACGACCCGCCCGTGTGGAACCGCAACTACTTGCTGGGCAAAGACTGGATGGACGCGCCCGCGAAAGCCATCGATTACCGGCGCATCGATGTGGCAGGCGGGGTGAAGTATGTGTGGGAGCCGTCGCGCGGGCAGCCGATTCTGCGTCTGGCGACGGCGTATGCGCTTACGGGGGACTCGCGCTACGCCGAGACAGCCCGACGCTGGCTGCTGGACTGGATCGAGCGCAACCCACGCGGTTGGGGAATCCACTGGACAAGCGCGCTGGAACACGCGATTCGAGTTTTTGCATGGAGCTACACACTCGCGCTGATTTATGACGCGCTGCGCGACGCCGACGCGCTCAAGATTCTCGGCGCACTGGTGCAGCATGGGGAGTTTATCGAGCGTCACCTCTCGCCCGGCTCATCCGCTAATAATCATCTGATTGGCGAGGCGGCGTCGCTGGCGTTTCTGGGGAGCCTGTTGCCTGAGGGCGCGCTGGCGAACCGCTGGCGCGAGCGAGGCTACGGGATTCTGCATCGCGAGGCGCTGCGCCAGTTCTACCCCGACGGCGTGAACGCGGAGCAGGCGTTCGGCTATCTGCCGTTCGTGTGGGAGTTCTATCTGCACGCCTATCGGCTCCAGCCTGCGCCCGAAGCGGTCGCGGCGCGCCTGCAGCGGAGCATCGAGTTCGTGCGGAATGTGATGGACGCTTCGGGTTCTGTCCCGCAGGTCGGGGATGAGGACGACGGCACGGTCGTTCCGCTGTGGAGCGCGGCGGCGGATCGGCATCGGGCGGTGGGGCGCGCGCTGGCGCAGCGGCTGAATTGCGAGCCGCCGCCTGCATTCAGCGACGCCGACGACGCGCTCTGCCTGTGGCTCGTGGGGGAGACGCCCGCAGGAGGCGCGCGCATCACAGAGTCGCGCCTCTATCCCGACGGGGGCTACGCCGTTCTCTGCTCGGAACGCTGGCAGGTTTTGTTCGACGCGGGCCCGCTGGGGCTGGGCAGCCTCGCGGCGCACGGGCATGCCGATGCACTCAGCCTCTGGGCGTCGCTGGAGGGCAAACCCTTGCTCATCGACGCAGGAACCTACGCCTACCATGAAGACCCCGAATGGCGCGACTATTTTCGTAGCACGCCCGCCCACAATACCTTCAGTCTGGACAACCGCAATCAGTCCGAGATTCAGGGTCCGTTCCTATGGGGCAAAAAAGCGCGCGCGGAGTTCGTGCAGTGCGACCTGCGGCAGCGGCTGGTAGAGGGCAAGATGGACGCTTACGCGCCCGACTGGCTCCTGCGGCGCGTGCAGCTTCAGCACGACGCCCTCATCGTACGCGATTGCGTCGAGCATGACATGGCGCGCTCGGCGCAGTGGTACTGGCATTTCCATCCCGACTGGCGTGTGGAGCCTGCGGGCGAGGGCGCATGGCGCATTACGGACGGCGAGCGCGTCTGCATGCTGCGCCTGTCGGGGCTGACGGAGTACGACGCGCGCCTCTACACGGGCGACGAAGCGACCAAACTCGGTTGGTACTCGCCCCGATTCGGGCATAAAGTCCCATGCACAACGCTAAGGGTGGAAACAAGCGCGTTTCCCGACATCTCGGAAAGTGAGGGCGTAATCTGGGAGTTTCATTGTTAGATGGGGTTTAATATCCCTATGGCGCAGAGACGATTGCGAGCAGGCGCAGCGAAGGTCGACATTACGCCCGACATCACGAAGATTCGTATTCAGCTGGGGGGCTACGGCGCAAGGCTGAACATGCCCCCGCGCGGCGTGCGCGATCCCATCTACGCCCGCGCGCTCGCGCTGGAGGTGGGCGGGCAGCAAGCCGTGATTGTGGCGTTAGACCATCTGCTAACCCCTTGGAGCCTGACGCGCAATGTACTGGGAGCGACGGGGCTGAAGCCCGAGCAACTGTTTATCGGCGCGAGCCACACCCACTGCGCGCCCGACGCGATGGGGCTGAACGAGCGGATGCGCTTCCCTCTGCCTGGCGTGGGCACATTTAACCCTGAGTTTCTGCAGTTCACGACCGAGCGCGTTGTGCAGGCGGTTCAGACGGCGCGGCGCAACCTGAAACCTGCCACGCTTCATTTGAACGCAGCCGCGTTGCCGAACTTGAACCGCAACCGACGCGGCAGACGACTCGTAGACCCGACGATGACCGTCGCGCGCCTGGACGACTCGCGCGGCAAGCCGTTCGCTGCGCTGGTGGTCTACGCCGCGCATCCCACGATTTATCCCCACACGATGATGGAGGTCTCCGCCGAGTTCCCCGGCGTGCTGCAGAACACGCTGGAGGGCGCGCTGGGGCGTGGCGCGGTCGCGCTCTACCTCAACGGCGCGCAGGGCGATGTGTCGCCCGTCGCCGATGAGGGCAAAGACGACCACGACCGCGTGCAGCGCTACGGCGCGAAACTCGCGCAGCACGCGCAACGGCTCCTGCGAGAGGCGCAACCTGCTGCGCCGTCGCTTCGCATCCGTCAGGTTCAGGCGCGTCTCCCTGAGGCGCAGCCCCACCCAGAGTTTCAGGAATCGGCGGGGCGCGAGTATAAAGTGCCTGAAGCGTTGCTTCGGCAGCTTGCAAAAGACCTGATGCCCGAAACCGCGCCGATTAGCCTGTTGTCGCTGGGCGGGCTGCTGCTGGTCGGCTTCCCTGGCGAGCCGATTAGCTCGCTGGGCTTGCGGACGCGCGAAATCGGGCGCGAAGCGGGCTACCGTTATGTTGCTCCTGTCGCGCTGGTCAACGACTGGATTGGCTACATCCTCACGCGCCACGAGTATCTCAAAGGCGGCTACGAGGCGACGGTCTCGTTCAACGGACCCGACGCGGGCGAGGTAATCATGCAGGGCGTGCGCGCGGGGATTGGAGCGCTTTAGCCCATCAGCGTCTGCTTGAATTCGGCGATGCGCTGCTGAATCTGCTCGCTGTCTTTGCACTCGCGCGCGGCTTCGGCGATGTAGTCCAGAAACGCGCCGTAGGCGTCGCGCCACTGGTTGTAGAGCGTTTGGATCCGCTGCTCCGCCTGCGGGGGGAGATAATCGTAGATGGGGCGCGGCTGCAGGTCGCGCAGCATCTGCTCATACAGGGCGAGTTCTTCCTGCATTAGCTCACGGGCGCGGCGATAGTTGGCGTAGACGCCTCGCGCATAGGAGATGGCTTCGAAGGCGTCGCGCAGTCGCTGATGCGGATCGCCCGAAGCGGGAATGGGCGGCGGGGTGGCGACCATGGGCGGCGGCGCGCCGTTGTGGGGCGCGTTGTTCCCCGCACGCCCTGCGTCACCCTGCTCCGTGCGCGGGCGGTTATCGGCGAGCCGTTCCCGCTCCAGCTCGCGGGCGATTCGCAACTGCTCGGTGCGCTCCCGCTCCGCCTCAAGGCGGAGTTGCTCCTGTTGCATTCGTTCCTGACGCGCCTCCTGCTGCTGGTTGCGCCGTGCTGCGACCACCGCGCTCTGCACCGCGTTGCGCACAACCTGTTCGCGCCCCTGCAGATAGCCGCCCACCAGCGCCAGCCCCAGCAACGGCGCCATCATCAGCAGGGTAAGCGCGGTCAGCAGTTGCGAGTCGTGCGTCCACACAGTGGGCAGCTGAGATAGCGTGAACGCAAGCAGCGCGAGGGGCAACATCGCTAGCAACATCAGCACGAATCCGCCCAGCCACGCGGCGCGTCGAGCTTTCGCCGCCCCCCAGTCGAACAGGTAATACAGCTCGCCGACGGCGCGGCTCCATCCCCACACAGCGCGATACCAAAGGAGCGTACTCAGCACGCCCGCAAGCGAAGCAATCCAGAACGCGAGCGACGCCCAGTCGCCTATCGGACGCCCGAGGGCGACCAGCAGAATCTGCCCAATTGCCAGCCCAATCAGCACGGGCGCTACCCAGTGCAGCCAGTGGGGGATTACCAGCGACTGGTCAGTCGGCAGGCAAGCTCCATGCGCTGCCTCTTCAGGTGTGAACGGCTCTGGGGAATCCGCAGGTTCGGCAGGAGCCGTGTTCAAGGCAGGTTGTAAGCTGCTGGCTTGCGCTATGAAGGAGTCTTGCGCGGCGGCAGCCCCTTGCGTACCGCTGGTCGTAAGCAAGGTCTCCGCCATCGTGTCGCTATCGGGTCCGCCTCGCTCGGCAGCGCGTCCCTCGAACTCCTCAGGCAACCCAATCCCCAGCAAGGGGTCGCCGCGCAGGTTGATGCCCGCTAAGCCCGCGCGTCGGTACGCCTCCACATCGGCGGACTTAAGTTCCTCAAGCAGGCGGTCGATCTCCTGCTGCCAGCGTTGGCGAATCGCCTCGATTTTCTCGGCAAGCTGGCGGCGTTGCTCATACGCCTCGCGATTGTACGCTTCGTCTTCCCGTCGCCGCTGGGCGTAGGCGGCAAGCTCCTGCTCATACGCCTCCAAATAGTTCTGGTAGGCGGTGCGCGTCGCCTCATACTGTGCGCGCGCCAGCTCCGCTTTGAGCTGGTTCACCTGCTTCAACACCGCATAGAGACCCGCCCACTCGCTCCGTTCGAACGGGACATCGCGGAAAATCGGTTCACGCCCATCCCACCTGCGCTGGCTGCCGTTAACTCCGTTTAGTTCAGACACTGCTCACACCCCCTGCTTGAAATTATACCCGACTTAAGATTCAAGGAACCTCAACTCCTTCCTGTTGTGTTTTGGAAACATTTTTCGCAGGAAGGACTCATCATAATTCCCCGCGCCTGGCGGTCCGGAACTTGTGGGACGCGCCGTCCTCGCCGCTGGACGGGCTGTTCCCGCGCGTCGCGCTTGCGCTGATTGGCGTCGCGTGGCTGGCGCTATGGCAAAGCGCAGGCAGGCAATAATGCTTCGGGTACAATCCCTGCTGAGCTACTTAAGCCGCGCTAAGAGCGCGTTATGGGAGTTCTGATGCAACTCGAGCCACGCGACGACTGGGTCTACTGGGTTTTACTGGCGCATTACGCGACCGCGGAGACGCGCCGGCGGTTCTGGGCGGAGCGTCCTGAGGATGTGCCCACGTTCCTGCGCGCGCAGCCTGAGTGGGCAGAGCTGGAGGCGAAACTGGTGCAGGAAGCGATGCTCCTGAACGCGCTCCGCGAGCAAGGCGGGAGCCTAATCACGCTTGCCGACGCCGAGTACCCCGAATCGCTGCGCAACGCGGCGGGCGTCCGTCCGCCGATTGCGCTCTACGCGCTGGGCGATGTGCGTCTGCTTGCCGAAAGTCCCTTTGTGGCGTTCACTGGCTCACGCAATGCCTCCGAGCAGGCAGTTCAGGAGGCGCAGCGGCTCGCCGCGGAACTGGTGCGCGAGGGCTATCATACGGTGACGGGCTTCGCGAAAGGCGTAGACGAAACCGTCGCGCAGACGACGCTGGAGCATGGGGGTAAGACAATCGGAATCCTGGCGCAGGGGCTGTTGCATCGCCTCACGCAGCAGGCGGCGCGCGCGTATATGCACGCGCTCAACGAGGAACGGCTGCTGCTGCTTTCTGAACTGCATCCCAACGCGCCGTGGTCGGGCAGCTTCGCCATGATGCGCAATCGCCTCGTCGCCGCGCTGGGCGATTTTCTGATTGTGGTAGAAGCGGGACCTGAACTCAGCCAGCGCAATGGCAAGACGGTGCGCAGCGGGACTTTCGAGTGCGCCAAAATCGCCCGCAAGATGGGACGCCCTGTCTACGCGCTCGATTTGCCAGCGGAGGGCAACCAGCAACTTCTGCGGCAGGGTATCGCGACGCGCTGGGGCGAGCCGTTCACGCCGCCCAAGCCAGAACAGGGGGAACTGTTTCGTTGAAGCAGCTTATACCGATCGAGGTTTCAAGTCGTGCCAATCGTCGGCGGGACGCCGACGCCTGAAGTTTGTCACTTTGCGCGTTTTGTGCGACATCTTGTGTGTCAGCGAGGCAGCGCGCCTCTACATGCTGTACTTTTTCGTCGAAGTGACAAACATCAGTCGTCGGCGGGACGCCGACGCTACGCGAAGCGCGTTC
>CAYYCA010000098.1:0-2742 GCA_964470265.1 uncultured Fimbriimonadales bacterium
CCCGAGCCTGCGAGCCTGCTGGCGTTAGGGGCGGGCTTGGCGGGCTTGATGGGGCTGCGCCGCCGCAAGGCTTGACATCTGCATCATCCTCACCTCCCATCGACTCAACCCCCGACCCATTCGGGTCGGGGGTATCTTATACCAGTCGGGGTTTCAAGTAATGCAAGTCGTCGGCGGGACGCCGACGCTACGCGAAGCGCGTTCGTAGCGTCGGCGTCCCGCCGACGACCTGCACTACTTGAACGCGCGATTGGTAAATACCGACTGGGGTTTCAAGCGAGACAAAACCTTCGTAGGCGGCGCGTCGGCGGTTTTCGCCCTCACCCCCAGCCCCTCTCCCACGGCGTGGGAGAGGGGAGTCGAGTGCGTGCGCGGCGCTGCGGGTTCCCCCTCTCCCGCGACGCGGGAGAGGGGGCAGGGGGTGAGGGCTGCAGTTTGTTTCACTTAAACCCCCACTTGTTAAGTCCCTCAAAGTTAAATCGTCCCTATTCCATACCGCTTCGCCCCCCTCCTTCAGGTTCCCCCCGCTTCGCGAGGGGAACCGAAAACTGGCTCGGTTCCCCCTACGCAGTAGGGGGAACCTGAAGGAGGGGGTTTATTTGGTTCTGCACGACAGTTTGGAAACGATTTCACCTTTGAGGGACTTATTATTCTGACGCCTCGCCGCCGAGATGGAGTGCCTTCGCATGGAACCGCGCGGTGAGCAGTTGTAAGGTATACTTTTCCCGCCATGAGCGACGCGCGAAAACTCCGACTCGGCTTGCCCAAAGGCAGTCTGCAGGAAGCCACCTTCAACCTGTTTCGCAAGGCGGGCTGGGACTTCAAAATCCCGTCGGGACGCTCCTACGAGCCGATTTCCGACGATGCGGAGCTGGAGGCGGTGCTGTTGCGCCCGCAGGAAATCCCCCTCTATGTGCAGGACGGCGTGCTGGACGCAGGAATCACGGGCTACGACTGGATTCAGGACTGCGGCGCGCAGGTGCATGAGGTGCTTGAGCTGCACTACTCCAAGAACACGCGCAATCCCATCCGCGTGGTGATAGCCGTACACAACGACTCGCCGATTCAGAGCGTTGCGGATTTGCACGGCAAGCGCATCGCCACTGAGTATGTGCGCCTGACGGAGCGGTATCTGCAGGCGCAGGGTGTGCAGGCGCAGGTGGAGTTCTCGTGGGGCGCGTGCGAGGTGAAAGTGCCCCACCTCGTGGACGCGATTGTGGTGAACACCGAGACGGGCAGCTCGCTCAGAGCGCACAACCTGCGCATTCTGGAAGTGATTCTGCAGTCCACCACGCGCCTGATTGCCAACCCCACGGCGTGGCAGGACTCGTTCAAGCGCGAGAAGATCGAGAGCATCGCGCTCATGCTGCAAGGCGCGCTCAATGCAGGGCGGCTCGTGGGGCTGAAGATGAATGTGCATGAGGCGAATCTGGACGCGGTGCTTGCCGAGTTGCCCGCGCTGCGCAAGCCGACGCTCTCGCCCCTCAGCGACAAGGGCTGGTACGCCATCGAGACGATTCTGGACGAGGGGCAGGTGCGCGAGATTATCCCGAAGCTGCGTAAAGCAGGCGCGGAAGGACTGGTGGAGTATCCGCTGAACAAGGTCATTCCCTGAGGGCGCGCCTGTAGCCTCCATCGCCGAGTTATGTCCTTCTCGGCATGGAGGCAACCATGATGCGCTGGTTTCGGAAACGCAGCACTCCGTTAGAGCGGGAATACGCGCCCGTCGAGATCGAAACCTACGGCGAGCGCGCCGCAACCGAGTTCGACGACGACCTGCTCGGCAAACACGGCTACGAAATCTATGATCGCATGCTCACCGACGCCCATGTGAAGGCGTGCTTCAACCTCAAGCGATGGGGCGTGCTGAGCGTCCCGTGGCGACTGGAGCCTGCCGACGACACCCCGGAAGCGCAACGCGCCTACGAGTTCACGCTTTATAATCTGCAGACGATGCAGGGCGGCGTGTTCAGCCTGCTCTGGCGCGCCCTCGACGCGCTCGCGAAAGGCGTCGCCATCCTTGAGAAACTCTACGCCTATCGCGCCGCGCCGCCCTATGCGGGAACCTGGACGCTGCGGGGCTTCAAAGCGAAAAATCCCGCCCTGTTCCGCTTCGAGGTGGACGCCTATCGGAATGTGAAGTCGCTGATTCTTGACGCGCCCGACGGCGAGCGACTGCGCCTGCCCCGCGAGAAGTTCGTCCTGTATGTGTTCAACCCGCGCTACGAGTCGCCGGCGGGCGAATCCGACCTGCGCGCCGCCTATCGCGCGTGGCGCAGCAAGGAACGCGTTCTGCAACTGTGGGATCTGTTTCTGGCGAAGTACGCCTCGCCGACGCTAATTGGCGTCTACAGGCGCGGGCTGCCCCCTGCCCAGCAAGAGGAGCTGCTGCGCGCCCTCGATAAAGTGCAACAGGAGACGGCGATTATCGTGCCGGAGGAGGTCAAGGTGGACGCGCTGGAGTTCAAGCAAGGGGGCGCGGAGAGCTTCGCGCAGGCGGTTGCGCACCATAACGCCGAAATCGCCAAGAGCATTCTCGGCGAGACGCTCACCACCGACGAGGGGCAGCGCGTGGGCAGCCTCGCGCTGGGACAGGTGCACCTGAAGGTGCTGCAGACGCAGCTGCGTGCGCTGCGCGCTGACCTTGCCGAGCGCGTAATGCAAGATCAGGTCATCCGTCCGCTCGTGCAGCTCAACTTCGGCGACGCGCCCGCGCCCCGATTCGTGTGGGAGGAGGAGTAA
>CAYYCA010000098.1:2842-7290 GCA_964470265.1 uncultured Fimbriimonadales bacterium
AAGCCCCTCCCCTACCCGATTTCGAACGCCTCGATCGGCGTATTGTCCACCCGATAGGCTTCCACGCGCAGCGCGCCGCGCACCGGGACATTTACCTTTAGGTAGCAATAGGTCTTCTCGCGTTTCGCTGTCCACGGAGTTGGCTCTGGCGCGAGGTCGTAGAGCGAGACGCCGCCGCCCCCACAGGTTACATACACCACGCCCGCGCCCTGCTTATAGCGATTGCCCGACTTGACCACCGCCCTGTTCTCGCGCATCGGGTACATCCGTTCGTACACATGGTCGTGCCCGTGAATGACGAGGTCGACCCGATAGCGGTCGAACAGGGGCTGGAATCGGCGAATCATCCGTTCGTTGTTGCCGCGCCGCTGTGTGGAGCCGTAGAGCGGATGATGCGCAAACACAATCAGCCAGCGGATGGCGCGGTCGGCGCGGGCGCGCTGCAGGGCGCGCTCGACCCACTGATACTGCTCCTCGTTATCCCGTTCGTTGCTGTTGAACGCCACGAAGCGAGCGTTGCTGATGGTGAAGTCGTAATACTGCCCCTTGTTCGGCATCGCGAAGCGCGTCTCGGCGGCGATGTAGCCGATGCGCTGGTCGTCGATTCGTTCGTTTTCGTGGTTGCCGAAGCTGACCATCACCGGGATACGCGCCGCCAGCACTTCCAGCTGCTCCAGATAGGTATCCCAGATGGGTTGTCGCCCGTTGGCGTAGGACAGGTCGCCCGCGATGAAATGGAAAGTGGGGTTCAGCGCGGCGACATTGCGCGAGTTCTGCACGCTGAAGCGGGTCGTGCCATGGTCGGCAAACGCCGTGAAGATGAAGTCATGCAGGCCGCTCTGCGGGGTTCGGAAGGAGTACGCCCGCGAGAAGCCGCCCTTCTCGCTGCCAACGCGGTAGTAGTAGCGTTGACCAGGTTTGAGGTTACTCATCAGCGCGCGATAAATCACGCCGGTCTCATAGGGATAGCGCACGCGCTCCGCGGGGACGCGATTGCCCAGATTGGGCGTTTCGCCGTACTCAAGCAGGGGGTTCTCAACAGATTGCTCTGTTTGCCAGGTGACGCTCATCTGCGTCAGCGGGTTCACGCCGAACGCCAGTCTCAGCTGCCGCGGTTCCGTGTTCATAGCGTGGGCAACGATTCGCCAGGAAGGCGGCGAGTCCTGCCTAACGCTAATCGGGGCTGGTTTGTCGGCGGGACGCCGACGCTACGCACCCATTTCGCGTAGCGTCGGCGTCCCGCCGACAAACCCCAATCGGTATCAGGTCGCCGTCGAGCCCGCCAGCGGCGTCTCGAAAATCTCTTTGACCAGCTCCACATCCTCAGGAATCGGGATGGGATACTCGCCGTTGAAGCAGGCGAGGCAGAAGCGGTGGCGCGGTTGCCCCGCCGCCTTGAGCAAGCCCTCGATACTCAGATACCCCAGCGAGGTCGCGCCAATCTGTCGGCGCACATCCTCCACTGTGTGGTGCGCCGCTGCCAGCTCGCGCTGCGTCGCCATATCGATTCCGTAGTGGCAGGGGAACCGGATTGGCGGCGCAGTGATGCGCATATGCACCTCGCGTGCGCCCGCCTCGAACAGCAACCGTACAATCTGCCGCGTGGTCGTGCCCCGCACAATCGAATCGTCCACCACCACGAGCCGTTTGCCTGCAATCACTTCGCGCAGGGGCGTGAGCTTGAGACGCACGCTCTGCTCGCGCAGTCGCTGGTCGGGCTGGATGAAGGTGCGCGGCGCGTAGCGGTTTTTAATCAGCCCGTCGCCGTAGGGGATGCCCGACTCCGCCGCGTAGCCCACCGCCGCCGGCGTACCCGAATCGGGCACGGGAATCACCAGATCCGCCTCTACCGGATGCTCCTGCGCCAGCAGTCGCCCCATCCGACGACGCACTTCATACAGCAGACGCCCGTAAAGGTGGCTGTCGGGACGCGCGAAGTAGATAAGTTCAAACATGCAGAGCGCCTCGCGCGTGTCGGGCAGCCCTTCGTAGGAGCGCAGCCCGCCCGCGTCGATGACCACAATCTCGCCTGGCAGCACATCGCGCACATACTCCGCGCCAATCGGCGGGAAGGCGCAGGTCTCGGACGCCAGCACCCACGAATCGCCCAATCGTCCTACGGAGAGCGGACGCACGCCGAATGGGTCGCGCACGCCAATCAACTGCGTCGGCGTGAGAATCGCCAGCGAGTACGCGCCCTCCACCTGACGCATCATCGCGCGTATCGCGCTCACGATGTCGTCGTCCTCATCGAGTGCGCGGGCAATCAGCCGCACAATCACTTCCGAGTCGTTGGTGGACTCGAACTGCTCGCCCTCTGCCTCCAGTTGCGCCCGCAGGATATGCGCGTTCACAAGATTGCCGTTGTGCGCGACGGCGATGTTCCCCTGCTCCGTGGAGCAGGTAATCGGCTGCACATTGCGCAAGGTGGAGGAGCCGGTGGTGGAGTAGCGCGTGTGTCCAACGGCGATATAGCCCTGCAGGCTCTGCAGCACAGGTTCTGTGAACACGCGCGTCACCAGCCCGAGGTCTTTGTAGGCGCGGATGCGTTCACCGTCCGAGACCGCGATGCCTGCGCTTTCCTGTCCTCGATGCTGCAGCGCAAACAGCCCGAAATAGGTCAGTCGGGCGACATCCTCCCCCGGAGCGTAGACGCCGAACAGTCCGCACGCCTCACGCGGCGAATCGTCGTTCCACACAGTCTAATTAGTTTACCCGCTCAAGGTATACTGCTGTGCTATGGCGCGACCGCTGGGCTACTGGATGCTGGTGTTGCACACGCACATCCCGTATGTTCTCTCGCACGGCAAAGCGCCGCACGGAACCGATTGGCTCAGCGAGAGCCTCGTGGAGTGCTACCTCCCGCTGTACGACTTGACCCACCGCCTGCAGCAGCAGGGCGTCCCCGCGCGCTACACGATTAGTTTCACGCCCATCTTGCAGGAGCAGCTCGCCGACGCGGAGTTTCAGGCGGAAGCCCGCGCCTACATGGACGCCAAACTCGCTGCGGCGACGGAGGATATGAGGGCGTTCACACGCGCCGGCGAGCGGTGGATGGCAGGGCTGGCGTATCTCTGGCGAGCGTACTTCGAGGCGCAGCAATCGCTCTACGAGCAGCTTGAGGGGGATATTCTCGGCGCGTTCCGACGATTTCAGGACGCGGGGCTAATCGAGGCGGCGACCAGCGCGGCAACGCACGGCTACCTGCCGCTCATCGGGCGCGACGAGTGCGTGCGGGCGCAGGTGCAGCTCGGCGTGCAGACCTATCGGAAGCACTTCGGGCGCGCGCCGCGCGGGTTCTGGCTGCCCGAATGCGCCTATCGCCCTGCCTATCGCTGGCTGCCGCCGACGGCGCAGGATGTGTTGCCCGCCGCTGAACGTGCGGGCGTCGAGCAGTTCCTCAGCGAGGCGGGCGTCGGCTACTTCTTCGTAGATACGCACATGCTGCGCGGAGGGACGCCGCTCGGAACCTACTGGGAGCGCTTTCCCGCACTGCGCCAGCTTTACGAGCAGTTCGCCGCCCACTATCGCGCCGAGCAGACCGAGCGCACCCCCTATCGCGCGTACCGTGTGCCCGCGCCCGAACCGCTCGCCGTCTTTGCTCGCGACCCCGCCAGCACGATTCAGGTCTGGAGCGGCGAGCATGGCTATCCCGGCGACGCCCGCTACCTGGAGTTCCACAAGATGCGCTACCCCGGACGCCTGCGCTACTGGCGCGTGAGCGAGAACAAAGCCGACCTCGGCGCGAAATCGCCCTACGCGCCCTACGACGCCTTCGAAGCGGTTCAGGCGCACGCCGAGCATTTTATTAGCCTGCTCAAGCAAACCCTCTGGGCGCATTATCAGGCGACGGGCGCGCCCGGCGTGATGGTCTCGATGTACGACACCGAGCTGTTCGGGCACTGGTGGCATGAGGGACCCGAGTGGCTCTACCTCGTGATTCGTCGCCTCGCCGCCGACCCCGACATCGAGATGCTCACCGGCTCCGAGTATCTGGAGCGGTTCCCTCCGGAGGAGGTCGTGTTCCTGCCCGAAGGCTCGTGGGGCGAGGGCGGCTCGCACTATATCTGGCTCAACGAGAATACGCTCTGGGTGTGGGACGCGCTCTATCGGGCGGAGGCGCGCTTCCTGCGCCTGTTGCAGCGCTATCGCGCCCGCGCCGACCTGACACCCTACCTGCAGCAACTCGCGCGGGAGCTGTTGCTGGCGCAAGCCTCCGACTGGACTTTCCTGATTACGACGGGTTCCGCGCGCGACTATGCGGAGACGCGCGTGCAAGACCACCTCCGCCGCTTTGACGGGATTGCGACGCTCACCGAGACGCTCGCCGACGGCAAGGAACCCGCGCCCGACCTGACGCGCCTCTATCAGGAGAGCCTGCAGCGCGACTCGGTGTTTCAGCACTTGGGGCTGGAGGCATGGGAGTAATACCGATCGAGAGTTCAAGT
>CAYYCA010000099.1:0-7233 GCA_964470265.1 uncultured Fimbriimonadales bacterium
GCTGAAGGTTCTCGCTGTAGCAGGATGACCAGTCAGGCGACGGGCGTGTAGTGTCGTCGCCCTATATGGTACACTATCCCCCGAACGGAGGTGTTATGCGAGCGTCGCAGTTTTTTATGCCGACTTTGCGCGAGGCGCCCGCTGAGGCGGAGTTGCCAAGCCATCGGTTGTTGCTTAGAGGAGGATTCATTCGTAAACTGGCGGCAGGCGTGTATATCTACCTGCCGCTCGGCTGGCGCGTGATTCGCAAAATTGAGCAGATTGTGCGCGAGGAGAGCGACCGAATCGGCGGGATTGAACTCTTTATGCCCGCGCTCGTGCCCGAAGAATTGCTGGACGAGACGGGGCGCAGTGGGCTGGACATCTTGTTCAAGCTCAAAGACCGCCATCAACGCCCCTTCACGCTGGGCTTCACGCACGAGGAAGTGATTACCGACATCGTGCGCCACACGGTCAGCTCGTATCGGCAGATGCCGCTGCTGCTGTATCAGATTCAGACCAAGTTCCGCGACGAGCCGCGCCCGCGCGGGGGTGTGATTCGCGCCCGCGAGTTCATCATGTACGACGGCTACAGCTTCGATACCGACGAGAACGCGCTGGAGACGATGTATCAGAAGGTGCGCAACGCCTATATCCGCATGTTTGAGCGGATGGGCTTGCCCACGCTGATTGTGGACGCGGAGGCGGGCGCGATTGGCGGTGGCAGCAACGAGGAGTTCATGATCATCGCCGAGAGCGGCGAGGATAAGGTGCTGCAGTGCGATAAAAGCGGCTACGCCGCGAACGCGGAGCGGTGCGAGCTGCCCGATCCTCAACTCACCCCGCCGCCGATTGACGATGTCCCGCCCGTGCAAAAAGTCGACACGCCCAACGCCCGCACGGTGGAGGAGGTGTGCGCGTTTCTCAACACGACGCCTGACCGCCTCGTGAAGACCTTGCTGATGCGCGTGGACGGCAAGCCCGTGGCGGCGCTGGTGCGCGGCGACCGCGAGCTGAACCCCTACAAACTGATGCATGCTTTAGACGGCGAGAGCGTGGAGATGCTCGACGCCGCGACGATTCAGCAGCTCACGAACGCGCCCGTGGGCTTCGCGGGTCCTGTGGGACTGCCCGCTGAAGTGCCCATCTACGCCGACTACGAACTGCGCGGGCTACAGGACTTCATCACAGGCGCGAACGCTCCCGATGCGCATTTAGTGCATGTGTGCTGGGGGCGCGACTTCCCTGAACCCATCTGGGCGGATTTGCGCATGGCGCAGGCAGGCGACCCGTCGCCTCGCCACCCCGAAGGCGTGCTGCGGGAGGTGCGCGGCATCGAGGTTGGGCACATCTTCCAGCTGGGCGTCAAATACAGCCAGGCGATGGGCGCGGTGTTCACGGACGCGGAGGGCAACCAGAAGCCGATTATCATGGGCTGCTACGGGCTGGGCGTGAGCCGCTGCCTCGCCGCGATTGTGGAAGCCCACCATGACGAAGACGGCATCCGATTCCCCATCACCGTCGCGCCGTTCGAGGTGATTCTGATTCTGGTGAACCCCGAAGATGCGCAGCAGCGCGCCGCCGCCGAACGCCTGTACGAGGAACTCAACGCGCTGGGGGTGGAAGTGCTGTACGACGACCGCGACGAGCGCAGCGGCGTGAAGTTCAAAGACGCCGACCTGATTGGCATCCCGCTGCAGGTGGTGGCGGGGCGCGCCGTGAAAGAGGGGCAGGTGGAGCTGCGCCTGCGCACGGATAAGAACGCCGAGCGGTTGCCCCTCGACAGCGCGGCGCGGGTCATCGCCGAGCGCGTGCAGGCGATGAAGGCGGCGTTCTGAACCGCGCCCATGCTGAGCGTCTGCGTCGTGAACTGGAACACGCGCGACCTGTTGCGGGCGTGCCTGCAGTCGCTCTACCGCTACCCGCCGTCCGAGCCGATCGAAGTGATTGTGGTCGATAACGCTTCCGCCGACGGCAGCGCGGCGATGGTGCGCGCCGAGTTTCCGCAGGTCGTGTTAATCGCCAATTCAGAGAACCTCGGCTACGCACGGGGCAACAATCAGGCGATGCAGCGGGCGCAGGGCGAGTTCATTCTGCTACTGAACCCCGACACGGAGGTCTTTGAGGACACGCTGGACAACGCCCTCGCGTTTATGCGTGCGCATCCCGACGCGGGGGCGATTGGCGCGAAGCAACTCTTCCCCGACGGGCGCGTGCAGCCGTCGGTGCGTGGCTTTCCCACGCCCGCGAACCTGCTGTTCGAGGTTTCCGGACTGGCGCGGTTGTTCCCGAAGTCGCGGCGGCTGGGGGGCTACCGCATGCGCTGGTTCACTTACGACGCCGTCGCCGAAGTCGATCAACCAATGGCGACCTTCCTCATGACGCGCCGCGCTGTAATCGAGCAGGTCGGACTGATGGACGAGGCGTTCCCGCTCTTTTTCAACGATGTGGATTGGTGCTATCGCATCCGGCAGGCGGGCTGGAAGATTTACTTCGTGCCCCGAGTGCGGATTCTGCATCACGGGGGCGCAAGCACACGGCAGGTGCGCCTGAGCGCGATTCGCGAGTCGCACCGCGCGCTGGAGGCGTTCTATCGCAAGCACTATCGCGGACGGCTGAACCCCCTGATTTACGCGCTCTGCATCGGCGCGATTCGGCTTGGGGGCGCGCTGAGAATGCTCTATGCGCGTTTGAAAGGATGTCGATGAGGGAAGGGATTATGTAATACCAACTGAGGTTTCAATTAGTGCCGATCGTCGGCGGGACGCCGACGCTACGAACGCGCTTCGCGTAGCGTCGGCGTCCCGCCGACGATCGGCACTAATTGAACGCGCGATGGATATTATCCCGGTACGACAGCGTCCCTGCTGTCGCGTCCTTAACGGTTCGTCTGGTTGTGTTGCCGTAGTACGGTCATCGGCGAGACGCCGACGCTACGCTTGCGCCTTCCGTAGCGTCGGCGTCTCATCGTCAATCCATTCTGAAACGGCGAGCAACTTCCTTCCGACGACGGCGCGCTATCAGCCCCACGAAGCCCGTCGCCAGCGCAAGCAGCGACGCAGGCTCAGGAACCATCGCCAGATCCTGCGTCGGATTGTTCCGATCCGCGCTGCGCAGGTAGTAATAGTAGGCGGACTGCCCCGCTGTCGCGCTCAGCAGGCTGTTGGCGTAGCCTGCAATCGTCGCGTTCTGGTTGTACTTGAAGATGTTGCCGTTCAAGTCGTCGGGGTTGCCCTGAGAATGGTCGTGGGCAATCTCCCACATGGCGATTACAAACCCCGCGGCTTTATTGTTGATGTCGGACCCAGCGATGAAACTATCCTTCAGATTCAGCAACGCGCCGACGCGACCGTGCGCGAGCCAGAGTTCGAAAGTGTAGGTCGTGTTGTAGTTGATTATATGGTCAAGGTCGACGCAGAACGCCTCGTTTTTGGGCGCGGTGGTGGTGAGGTTGAACACGCCGCCTGTATGCAGGAAAATCCCCCTGAACAGACTAATTAAGCCATCACAGGAGAACGCGGTGAAGCAGCGGGCATTTACCTTGATTGAGTTGCTGGTGGTGATCGCCATTATTACTATCTTAGCGGCGATTCTGTTTCCAGTGTTCGCGCAGGCGTGGGAGAAGGCGCGGCAACTTCGGCGAATGTACCCACCGCCACACCGACGGCGGGGCGAACATCGTCTACTGCGACGGACATGCGCAGTTCATGCCCAGCAAACGCATTCGCGGGGGCGTCGACCTACCCTGCGAGTCGCCTGTGGTTGACCCACGCAAACCCATGTGCCAATAGGAGACAACCATGCCAGAGATTGGACTGCAACTGTATACGCTGCGCGATGATTTGAAGGCGGATTTCGAGGGCACAATCCGCGCCGTGGCGCAGATGGGCTATGAGTATATCGAGACGACAGGCTTCATGGGCGAACATAGCCCGACGATGAAGCAACTCCTGCGCGAAACGGGGCTGCGCATCGCGGGACTGGGCTTCGACCTGCCCACGCTGGAGACGCAGCCCCAGGCGGTGATTGACGCCTGCCGGGAGTGGGACGCCCACTACGCTGTGACCTTCTGGATCGACGAGGCGCAACGCCAGAGCGCAGACGACTGGAAACGCATCGCGGAGCGGTTCAACCGTATCGGCGAGACGCTCGCGGCGGGCGGCGTCCCGTTCCTGTATCACCTGCACGGCTACGAGTTTCTCGAGTACGACGGTAGACGCGCTATTGATATCCTGATGGAGAACACCGACCCGCGCTATTTCCATCTGGAGCCTGACACCTACTGGGTGGAGTACGGCGGGGCGGACGCGCGGGCGTTCTGCGAGCAATACGCCGAGCGTATCCGCGCTCTGCACTTGAAAGACTACATCAGCAAGCCCGAAATGCACGATATCGAGGTGGGCGAGGGCGCAATCGACATGCGCGGGATTCTGCAACTCGCGCTGCAGCACGGCTGGCAGTGGCTGATTATCGAGCAGGAGCGTTATATTCGCACGCCTATCGAGAGCGCGGCGCGCTGTCTGCAGAATGTGCAGCGCATCCTGCAGGAGCTGCGCCCAAAGCCATAGCTCCACGAGACCGTTGCGCTCACTGCTCTAAAGCGCTCCGAATACGGCGCTGCCAAGTAGGGAGGTATCTCAGGAGTTCTCGCGATAGGGCACTGTCGAGGCGCGTCCTGAACCGCCGCGCTCCGTAAGAATCCTCTTTCTGACCATGCACTTCTGTCACACCCTGTAGAATGAACTGTACATGGAGCGACTATAATACCGATTGGGTTTTCGAGTGCGTCGTCGGCGGGACGCCGACGCTACGAACGCGCTTCGCGTAGCGTCGGCGTCCCGCCGACGATTTGCGCTACTTGAACTCTCGATTGGTATAACAAAGGGTTCCGCCGGCTACTGGTGAACGCGGTCTACTGGGCGGTGGGTACGCGACCATGCGGCTGGAGGGCGATGTGAACGGCGACGGCGTCGTGGACGACGCCGACCTGCTGATTGTGCTGTTCAACTTAGGCAACTCGTGTCCATAAAGAAAGCACATCGCCTAAACCTGCGGTTCAGGCGACGCTTTGAGGTAAAATACCCGCCGTATGGAACCGAAGCTGGTCTCCGTGAAGCAGGCGTATGCGCAGCCTGTGGGGAGTATGCTGAAGGTGCGCGGCTGGGTGCGCTCCCGACGCGATTCGAAAGGCGTCTCGTTTATTGAACTCAACGACGGCTCGCGCTTCAAAAGCCTGCAGATTGTGGTCGAAGCGGGCGTCGTGCCCGAAGAGACGCTCCGTCAGGTCACCACAGGCGCATGCATTGAGGCGGTGGGCGTGCTAACCGAATCCCCCGCGCCGAAACAACCTGTGGAGCTGAAGCTTCAATCGCTGCGCATCTACGGAACCGCCGACCCCGAAACTTACCCGATGCAGAAGAAAGGGCACTCGTTCGAATACCTGCGCGAGATTGCCCACCTGCGGGTGCGCGGCAACACCTTCGGCGCGGTGTTTCGCGTGCGCAACGCGCTTGCCTATGCGATTCACCAGTTCTTTCAGGAGCGCGACTTTCTCTATGTGCATACGCCCATCATCACGGGGTCAGACTGCGAGGGCGCGGGCGCGATGTTTCGCGTCACGACGCTCGATCTGGAGAACCTACCCCGCACCCCCGACGGACGAATCGACTTCTCGCAGGACTTTTTCGGTAAGCCGACTTACCTGACGGTCAGCGGGCAGCTTGAAGCGGAGATTTTCGCGCTCGCGTTCGGCAAGGTGTACACCTTCGGACCTACCTTCCGCGCCGAGAACAGCAACACCCCGCGCCACCTCGCCGAGTTCTGGATGATCGAACCCGAGATGGCGTTCTACGAACTCGAAGACAACGCCAACCTCGCTGAAGAGTTCCTCAAGTATATCATTCAGTATGTGCTGAACCACTGCGAGGAAGACCTGGAGTTTTTCCACCAGCGCATCGACAACACCGTGCTGGAGACGCTGCAGCATGTCGCTGAGTCGCCGTTCGAGCGGATTACCTACACTGAGGCGATTCGCATTCTGCAATCGGCGGCGCGCGATTGGGAATTCCCGCCCGTGTGGGGCAACGACCTGCAGACCGAACACGAACGCTACCTGACGGAGGAGTATTTCAAGAAGCCCGTGATTGTAACGGACTATCCGCGCGAGATTAAGGCGTTCTATATGCGCCTGAACGACGATGGGCGCACGGTGCGGGCGATGGATGTGCTGGTTCCGCGCGTGGGCGAGATTATCGGCGGCAGCCAGCGCGAGGAGCGCTACGAGGTGCTGTTGCAGCGTATCCGAGAAATGGGGCTGCGTGAGGAGGACTACTGGTGGTATCTCGATTTGCGCCGGTACGGCAGCGCGCCCCATTCGGGCTTCGGGCTGGGCTTCGAGCGCATGATGATGTATGTCACGGGCATGAAGAACATTCGGGATGTAATCCCGTTCCCGCGCACGCCCGGAAACGCAGAGTTTTAAGGGGCGTCTAACCTTGAGGAAAATTATGAAACGGAAAGCAGGCGTCGCGGTGATTGGCTTAATCGCGCTCTTTGCGCTAAGCTTGCTCGCATGTTCAGGCGGCGGCGGTGGAGGCGGCGGAACAACAACCTTCTCGCTTGCCGTGACGGGCACGCCCGCCAGCGCGAAAGTGTATCTTAATGGACAACTGGTGGAGAACCCGCAGCGCATCACCCTGCCGCCCGGCGCCCACACAATCCGCGTGGAGACCACCCTCAGTAACGGGCAGGTGGTCGCGCAAGAGTTTACCGTCGTGGCAGGCGCCGTCGGCTCAATTCAATATGACCTGAGCCGTTATCAGATTGAAACGAACCCCGCCACGATTGAGGTCTGGGCAGGCGAGACGATTACGGTCGCCGCCAGCCTGCGTGATCTGCGAACAAACAGCGTCGTCAGCGCGGATTTCGTCTGGTCAGTGCGCGACACGAACAGGGCGACCGTGCAGAAACTCACCACCAACTCGGCGCGGCTCACAGGCGTCAGTCTCGGCGCAACGCGGCTCGTGATTACCGACGCCCGCACAGGCGTCACCTTCGAAGTGCCCGTCTCTGTGCTGGACTTCCCGCCTCCGCCGAACTAACCCGTCCCACTTCGATTCAGATTCCGCGCTCCGCTCGGAATGGCGATGCGGTTTTTGCGCAAATGAACATGTCATTCCGAGCCGAAGGCGAGGAATCTCATAGAGTGCTTCGTTCCTCTAATTTTGGGAACCCCCTCCTTGAGGTTCCCCCTAC
>CAYYCA010000100.1:0-7213 GCA_964470265.1 uncultured Fimbriimonadales bacterium
TCGCGGGAGACCATCGAAATCCAGATGGCGCCGAATACGAAGGTGATGTCGTACTGAGCGCAGGCGCGCCCTTAACACTCGGTAGCCAGTATCTGCGCGCAGTCGCTGCACTCCAGCCACTGTTCGCGGGGGAGTTGCTGCAGAGCGTTGTGGGCGCGCCCTTTACGAAACACGGGGCGGTAAAGCGTCTCTCCCGCGCCAAAATGGCGATGACAAGTGTGGCACTCCGCATCCGTGTCGACGGAAACAGGCACGAAGCCCGCCACCACCCAGCCTTCGTGCCCTAAATGCGCCGCCAGCGACTCAACCGCCGCGCGCACCGCCTGCGACTTGTTGCCGTAGTAATACTGCTCGGCGATGCGATTGAGCAACTGTATGGTCGATTCATCGAGCGTGAAGTTCAGCCGTTTCATTATGTGTATTATAGCATATTGAGGGCGGCGCAGGTCTAACGCATTCGCAGCCGATACACCTTCACCTGAGGGCAGATATAGAGCAAATCGTGGGGCATCGACTCGTTGCGCCCAAGTAGCGGCGGCTCGTTGCGGAAAGTGCGCTCCAACGCGTAGCGTTCGCTTACGATTCGCATAAACGCCTGATAATCGGCGCGTCCGATGCGTTGCACATCCCGCTCTTCGAACTCGCTGATTATCAGGTATTCGGGGAGGGTCGCCTGCAGCGCTTCAGCGTTCCATTCAGGCGGCGCGAGCGGAATGAGCCGATAGGGCTGAGCGTTTTGCGCATAGCGGAGCCGATCCTGCCAGCGCAGCTCGCCCGTTTCGGGGAATAGCGGCGGCGTGTAGAACCACGGCACGGTGGGGAAGCCGATTCGCGTTCCGCTGGGCAGGCTCGCTCGTACCCACTGCGCCGCTTGCTCGCGGGCGTCGGGACGGCGCATACACAGCGCGAGGCTCGTTGCGCTGAGCAGTTGCCAGAGCAAGGCGGCGAGGGCGAGGATTCTCAAAACGCCCTCACCCCTACCCCCTCTCCCACGGCGTGGGAGAGGGGAGCCAGACTCCCCCTCTCCCACGCTGTGGGCGAGGGGGCTGGGGGGTGAGGGCGTCCACAACAACCCCACCCCCACCGCCAGCATCGGGAACAGCGGGAAAGTGTAGCGCAGGAAGCGCACCTCCGCCGCGCCAATCAGCAGATAATACGCCAGCGACGCCGTCAGAATCCCCCAGAGCGCAGGATAACGCCGTCCGTAGAACACCCACCCTATCAGGCTCGCGGCCAGCCCAATCGCTCCAAACCCTGTGCTGAGGTTGGGGTTAATATGGTAGAGCCAGCCCAGCCCCGTGTCGGTGAAAATCTCGCCGTGCCCCTGCCCCACATGGCGCACTTCGTACCAGAAATGGCTCCAGAATCGTTCCGAATCCGCCCAGATTCCGGGACAGACGAGCGCGAAGGTCAGCCCCGCGACGCCCGTCGCCGCGAGGCTCCACAGGGCGCGCCTGCCAAGAGGCTGCGAGCTCGTCAGCCACAGGCTCACGAGGGGGGCAAGCAACGCCAAGCCCGCGTTGTATTTGGAGCCAGCGGCACACCCTGCCCAGACTGCGCCCCAGAGCAGCGTGCGAAGCGGACGCGGAGAAATCGTGAGCGCAACCGCCTGATGAAACGCCAGCGCCACGAAAAAAGTGGTAGGCACATCCACCGTCATGAAATCGCTATGCACGACCAGCGCAGGCGCAAGCGCGATTGCCAGTCCCGCGATGATGCCCGCCTGCACGCCCGCGACGATTGCCAGTGTGCGCCCGACCACGACCGCCGCGCCTGCGCCCATCAGCACGACCAGTATACGCCCCCACAGGTAGAGCTGCGCCCGCAGCTCGGCGACCTGTGCAGGCGACGGATTTTCGGGCAGACCGCCGATGACCCCCGCCGCGCTCAGCCAGTGCAGCCACACGCTCCAGAGGTACATCGGCAGCGTGCCGTAGTTGTAAAAGCCCGGCAGGAACTCGCCCGCATAGGGGTTAATCGTGAAATAGCTCGCCAGCAGAATCAGCCACTCGTCGGGGTGATAGGAGTAATAACGCTCGGCGTTGGGCAACCCCCAGCCGATGCCAATCAGCCGTATGCCCAGCGCAATCCCGAATACCGCCGTCCATAGCCCGATCGATCGATAGCGTTGCAACGCCAGTTCCCTGTTATTTCGCCGCGTCCACAATCTTCTGCGCAATCAGCGCGATTTCGGGGCTGAGGACGCCTTCTGGGCGCGTTCCCGTGCGCAGGCAGCGCAGGAAGTATTCGGGGGCGTGGCGCGCGCCTTCGGGCAACGGTTCAGGCTCCTCATAAACCACCTCTGCGCCGCGCCGATGGATGCGCAACTTGCCGTCCACCACGCCCGCCGTCGCCTCTGTGCCATAGACCATCGGATTCGGCGCGCCGTCCGAACCGATTTGCGACCATGTGGCTTCAATCACGGCAATTGCCTTCGGATAGCGGGCGACCACCACCGCGTTGTCGTCGCTGAGGGGGTAGTCTTTGGTCAGATTCCCGCGCGTGCCCAGCACCTGTTCAGGTTCGCCCAGCAGGTACGCGCTCATGACCGCGCCGTAGCAGGCGAAGTCGGCTAACGCGCCCGCGCCGTTCAGATACTCGTCGTACAGCCAGCCCACGAAGTAGGGGTCGCAGCCGATTTCACGGGGTCCGGCGTGCCCCGCACGGAACCGAAACTCGAAAATCGCGCCGAAGTCGCCCCGCTTCGCGCGTTCAAGGAGCGTCTGGATCGCCGGGTTCCAGCGCGTGGGCCAGTTAATCATCAGCAGGCGGTCGGTCGCCTGCGCCGTCTTCAGCATCCGCTCGGCGTCGGTGAGGTCTGCCGCCATCGGCTTTTCGACCATTACATGCGCCCCGCGCTGCATCGCCTCGATGGCAATCTGTGCGCTTGTGCGGTTATCGGCGCATGCCAACACGATGTCGGGCTGTTCCGCCTCGAGCATCGCACGCCAGTCGGTATAGGCGCGCTGGAAACGGCTTCGGGCGCGCTCCAGCAAGGGGGTATCATCGGCGACGGCGGTCAGCTCCACCTCAGGCTGCGCCGCCCACTGCTCCAGCAAGCCCCACACATGCCCATGCGTCAATCCTGCTACGGCGAGTCTGAACGGCATCGTTATCGCTCCTTGCTCTCCAGCGCGGGGATGGGCGTTTTCTGGATGTTCTGTGGCGACAGCCCGAACGCCTCGCAGAGCCGCTCGACCACCAGCGGGGCGCGCTCGGCTTCAATCAGGCAGGTGATGCGGTTGTGCGCGTCGCTCATCTGCTCGATAGCGACCCCCGCCTCATACAGCACCTCCGCGATTCGAGCGAATACGCCGTGCAACTCGCGCATATTCTGCGCAAAGATGGAGACCATCACGCGACGCGGCTTGAGGGCGACGCGAAAGCCGCCCTGCTCCAGGATTTCGCAGGCGCGCGTGGCATGCTCTGAATCGACGCCGAAGCTCAGCCCGTTGCGCTGCAACTTGATGAGAAACAGGGGGATCTCCGCCTCACGCATCAGGTTCAGAATCTGCTGGCGTTGCGCGGTAAGGTTTTCGGGATGGGGGACGCGCACGAACAGATAGGTCGCCTCCGCCGAAACCGTAATCGCGCTCACGCCCCGATCGCGCTCGAAGCTCACGCGCTCGCCCTGAACAATCGCCCAGCCTTCGTGCATTTCGAGGGGGAAGTATACCTGAGGTAGGGTAGAATCGAGGCGGTGTGAACCGATGAACCTTCGCGTTGAGCATTTCGGACCAATTGAACGCGCGGAAGTCAGTTTCGGCGACCTGAACATTCTCGTAGGACCTCAGGCTACGGGCAAGAGTATCTTCTTGCAGCTTTACAAGCTCTTGCAGGATCGAGACGCCATTCATCGCCGTCTCAAGGAAAACGACATCCACTGGCGCAACTCGCTGGAAAGTTTTCTGATGCTCTACTTCGGCGAGGGGATGCCCGCCGCCTACCGCGAGGGCGGGACGCGAATCTGGTGGGATGGACAGCAGGTGAATCTTACGGATTACGCTCAAGTGAAGCGAGGGCGCAAGCAGCGGGACGAGCATGTATTCTACATCCCTGCGCAGCGCGTTCTGAGTCTGCGTGAAGGACAAACGCGCCCCTTTATGGACTACCAGCTGGGAACGCCCTATGTGCTGCGCGAGTTCAGCGACCAAATTCATCGGCTGATCCAATCCGAGTTCGCGGATGTTGACCAGCTGTTTCCGAAAACGAATCGTCTTCGAAAAGAGTTCCGCGACTTAATCGAGCAGGCGATATTCGCAGGGTTCCGTCTCAAGCCTTCTGAAGAGTCGCCTGCTCCGAGGCGGATTGTATTAGCAAGCGACCAAGGCAACGCGCTGCCGTATCTCGTTTGGTCGGCAGGTCAGCGCGAGTTCACACCGCTGTTGCTTGGGCTATACTGGCTGCTGCCGCCTGGCAAAGTCAGCAAGCGTTCTGTAGAGACGGTAGTGATTGAGGAGCCTGAGATGGGACTGCATCCGCAGGCGATTATCGCCGTGATGGCGCTTCTGCTGGAGTTGCTGAAGCGCGGATATCGGCTCTGTATCACCACACATTCCTCGCAGGTGCTTGAGGTCGTTTGGGCTTTACGGCTGTTCCAGCGTCATGGAGCGGAGCCACTCGATGTGCTGAGGCTACTGGGACTGCCCAGTAAACCACTTACGCAGGAACTGGCTCGGCGTGTGCTGGAAGCCGATGTGCGAGTCTACTACTTCAAGCGCGATGGGACAACAGAGGACATTTCGGAGCTGAACCCTGCCGCCCCAAGCGCAGCCGAGTGGAGCTGGGGTGGTCTGATTGAGTTCGCCACACGCACGAACGACCTTGTCGCCGAAGTGCTTGCCCGCGCCGAGAACCGCAATGCCCTCACAGCAGTCCGCTAATCCGTTTCAGGCAGCCGTTGAGCAGACGCCTGATTTAGGCGCATCAGCGTACCACACAGGGCTACGCGCCCTCAGCAGCTACTCCAGCAAGATTCGGCTCCAAAATGCGCGGGCGTTGGGCAGTATCTATCTGGAAGAATGCGTATCCGGGGCGCGCTGGGACTACGGGATCGGCGTTCAAAAATCCGACGGCGGCGCAATCGCTGTTTGGGTTGAGGTACATCCCGCGAAAACCAGCGAGGTCGATACAATTAAGAAGCTCCAGTGGCTGAAGCAGTGGCTTCGCGAACGCGCGCCCCTGCTGAACCAAATGACGCCGCCTGACGCCTTCTACTGGGTCGCAACAAGCGGCGTGAACATTCTGCCCGACTCAAGTCAAGCGCGATTGCTGGCAACCCATAAGATCCGTATGCCTCGTGAGGTGTTGGAACTCTAATACCAACTGAGGTTTCAAGTAGTGCCAATCGTCGGCGGGACGCCGACGCTACGCGAAGCGCGTTCGTAGCGTCGGCGTCCCGCCGACGATTGGCACTACTTGAACTCCCGATCGGTATAACTTGGCAGGTACAATTCCCCCGATGCCCACGCAGCGGCTGAAAATCAAGGGTATGACCTGCGCCGCGTGCGTGCGCCGCGTAGAAAAAGTGCTGCAGCGCGCGCCCGGCGTGCAGGGGGCGACGGTGAACCTCGCGACCGAGACTGCCGAGATTGAGCTGGCGCATCCAGTAGAGGTCGCCGCGCTGATCGACGCCGTGCGCAAGGCAGGCTACGACGCGGAGCCACTCGCGCCCGAATTGGCTGAACAGGACGAAGCCGCGCGGGGGCTACAGATACGCCTCGCGCTCAGCATCGCCCTCACCATCCCTATCGTCATCCTCAACATGTTTCTGCCGGGAGTACTGCCCCATCAAGGCTGGGTGCTGCTTGCCCTGACTGTCCCCGTGCAGTTCGGCGTGGCGTTGCCCTTGTACAAATCGGCGTATGGCGCGCTGCGGCACGGCACGGCGAATATGGAGGTGCTGGTGCTGCTGGGCACACTATCGGCATTCTTTTACAGCCTTGCGCTGACGGTTCAGGGGCATGGGCATCACTTGTATTACGAGACCTCCGCCGTGATTATCACGCTGGTACTGCTGGGGCGCACCTTAGAGGCGCGGGCGCGCGGGCGGGCACGGCAAGCGATGGAGTCACTGTGGAAACTGTTGCCCCGCGAGACGCTGCGCTGGAACGGAACCGCCTACGAGCCGACGCCGCTGGAGCAGATTCGGGTGGGCGATCGCCTGCTGGTGCGCACGGGCGACCGCGTGCCTGTGGATGGCGTGGTGCTGGAAGGGCGCGGCTGGGTGGACGAATCGGCGATTACGGGCGAGTCGCTGCCTCAAGAACGAGCGACAGGCGATAGAGTCCTGAGCGGCGCGCTGCTAACCGACGGCGCGCTACACATTCAGGCGCAGGCAGTGGGCGAGGCGACGCTGCTTGCGCAAATCGCCCACGCCGTGGCGCAAGCGCAGGCGCAAAAAGCGGGCATCCAACGGCTTGCCGACAGGATTTCGGCGGTATTCGTGCCTGTGGTGGTGGCGATTGCGCTGCTGACGCTGGTGGGCTGGTATCTCGCCACGCGCGATTTCGCCGCCGCGCTTGTGCCTGCCGTGAGCGTGCTGGTGATTGCCTGCCCATGCGCGCTGGGACTTGCCGTGCCGATTGCGATGATGACGGGCGCAACGCGAGCGGCGCGGGCGGGCGTACTGATACGCGGGTTCGAGGCGCTGGAGCGCGTGCGACGCATCGATACGCTGGTGCTGGACAAAACAGGCACACTCACGCTGGGCAAGCCGCGTGTGGCGCGAATCCTGACCGACGGCGTCGACGAAGTGGAGGCGTTGCGCCTCGCGGCGGGGCTGGAGCAGGCGGTGCGCCACCCACTGGCGGAAGCGATTCTGCAGGCGGCGCGCGAACGGGGGGTGGAGGCGGCGCAGGTACGCGAGGTGGAGGTAGTGGCGGGTGGAGGGGTGAGAGGGGTTTCAATTAGCCCTCACCCCCTTACCCCCTCTCCCACGGCGTGGGAGAGGGGGAGTGTATCCCGCGACGCGGGGAAACCTGCACCCTCGGTGGAGAGTGCTACGCGCGACGCGCCCTGTTCCCCCTCTCCCACGCCGTGGGAGAGGGGGCAAGGGGGTGAGGGCGAAACGCCAGCTGCTGATTATTCTAACCTCACCCCCCTTGCCCCCCTCTCCGCACGCAGAGAGGGGGGAACCGACGCGGCGCACGCGCCTAACTCCCCCTCTCCGTTTACGGAGAGGGGGCTGGGGGGTGAGGTTGAAAAGGCGAGG
>CAYYCA010000101.1:0-7211 GCA_964470265.1 uncultured Fimbriimonadales bacterium
ATGTGCGTCCAATTCCTGAAGCGGTGCTGAATCTGGATCCTTCTCTGCGTGGAGCACGTGTGGTGCCTTGTGGATATTAACTGTAATCCAGGTTGCTACCTATCAATTCTGAGCGGGCGAGATTCCTCGCCTTCGGCTCGGAATGACGAATCCATTTTCACGCAAACAATCCTGTCATTCCGAGCGAAGCGAGGAATCTCCATACACTACTCCACCCGCAACAGCTCCATCAGCAGCGAGAGGTTCACCTGCCGATCGAGGTTCCAGACGAAGTGCAGAATCTCGTCCTGACGCTGGCGGGGCAACGCCCACTCGGTCAGCACACAGAACTTCGCCTCTACTTCCTCGTCGGTCATCGGGTTTTTGGCGTGCCCGCGCGGGAAGGTGTTCTCTTCTGTCAGCGTGCGCCCGTCTTTGAGGTAGAGCGTGATGCGGTTCGGGATGCCCTCAGGGTAGCGGGCGTCCATCGCAGGGTCGTGGCGCACGGTGATTTTGCTCACCAGCTCCAGCAGCGCGGGGTCGGTGTAGCGCGCCTCTTCAAAAGTATCCAAATCCACCTTGCCGTCCATCAGCGTCGCGCCCACGATGTAGGGCAGGCTGTGGTCGGCGGTCTCGCGGCTTTGCGGACGCCACTTCTCTGGCTCGCTGCCGATAATCGAGTAGCACGCCTCGAAGGTGTCGATTTCGATGCGCTCAATCTGGCTGACATCGCCCTCGATTTGCTCGCGCAGCGCCAGCGCCGCCCACACCGCGCTCTGGGCGTGGTACTCCACGGGGTAGTACTTGATGTAGGTCTCGTTAATCATAAAGCCGCGCCCCTCCTCGCCGCCGAGCGGGCCCACCGTGAACTCGCCTGAGACCTGTTTCATGAAGCCCATCTTGCCCTCGAAGATTTCGGAGGGGCCCGTCAGCCCGTGTTTGGCGAGCCAGCTGGCAAACACGGCGTGTCGGCTGGAGTTGGCGAAGGCGCAGCCCTTCCACGCGGAGATTTCGCCCACGCGCGTTTGGCGCATCGCCAAGCCCGACACACCTGCGATGCTCATCGCGTGGCGCGTGGCGGCGGCGTCCAAACCCATCAGACGGCTCGCCGCCGCCGACGCCGAGAACAGCCCGTAGTTCACATGGTCCCAGCCCCGCGCCCGCAGGCTCGCCGAATCGCACAAGCGGCACTGAATCTCATAAGCCAGCACGGTCGCCAGCAGCACCTCCTTGCCTGAGCTGCCCTCGGCTTCCGCCACCGCCAGAACCGCCGCGATGTTGTCGCTGGGGTGGGCAGGCTCTTTGGAGAGGTAGGTGTCGTTGTAGTCCAGATAGCGGATAAGCAGCCCATTGGCAAATGCTGCCCAATCGGGCGAGGCTTTGTGGTTCGTGCCGATAATCGTGCCGCCGTAGTGGCTGCTCACTTGCGTGGCGACTGCGCGCACCTGCTGCGCCGTCTCCGAGCGCCACGCGCCAAACGCACATGCGATGGAGTCGATAATCCGCCGTTTCGCTTCGTGAATCGCCTCATGGGGCAGTGAGTCGTAGTTCAGTTCCGTTGCGTAGCGTGCAAAGCGTTCTGCTAAGGTCATACTTGCCTCCCTATTCACTATTCGCCGCGCGGGGGACGGCGTGAGTGTATTATACCGCTCCTGTGATTCACATCCCCTCTAACTCTGCAACCGCTTCCTCTATTACCTTGCGCAGGGCAGGGTCGTCGGCGCGCGCGTGCATTGCCCGAAGCGTCGGCAACGCCTCCGTCGCCTCCAGCCGCTGGAACGCCTCCGCCAACGCCGACCACAGTTCTGGCTTCACTGGCTGCTCCAACGCATGGCGGGCGAGGTTCAGCAAATCGGGCTTCGCCCACGCATAGCGCGGGCTGCCCAGCAGACTCACGGCTTGCGCCCGCACGGATACCACGCAGGGCTGAGCAGGATCTAACAGCGGCGCAAGCGCAGGGCGCAACTCCCCCTCGCTAAGCGAGAGCGCAAACAGGCACTCCAGCATGCCCTGCAGCAATTCCGCCTTCTCGACATTCGCCCGATGCGCCTGCAAAGTTTCAGTCAGCAGTGCAGGCAGGCGATACCGCTTTGCTAACGGCAGCACCACTGTTGGCTCGCGCAGCCATGCAAACGATTCGGCAAGGCGCGTCAGGCGCACTTCGCGCTCGCGCTCAGGCAAGTGGGGCAACTCGCGCAAAAACGGCTCCCAGTGCGCTCGCACCACCTGTGGTAGTGGCAGGGCGCGGTACTGCTTCATCCAAGCATAGAGCGACTCGTCGTTTTCAAACGGGCGCAAGGCAAGCTCCTGGGCGTAGGTTTTTGCCCAGTGGCGCACGCTCGGCGAGCGGTCACGCGCGCCCAGCTCCAGCACGGGCAGCAGTTTCGGATGCATACGCGGGCGCAGTGGATAGGGGCGCGTGTAGTAGAACACTTTGAGCATTTGCTGGCGTGCGTGGACGGGCAAGCGGCTCCAGTGCTGTGTGAGCAGCGCGTAGCCTTCCTCAGGCGGCAGCGACGCCAGCTGGATGCCCACTTCATACGCCTCGCCCCACTCGGCATACGCCAACGCTTGCAGACTGCGCGTGAGCGCGTCTCGGTCGGGCGAGTCCGTCTGTGCCGTGATGCGCCATGGCAGGGCAAGCAGAACGATGAGCGCCAGCGCAGCTGTCCACGCGGGTGAAGGGCGTGTGGGCGTCAACTGCTGCAGGCGTGTTCTCAGATAAGCGAAGTTCGACGACGCGCCCGCCCCCAGCGGCGACGCCGCGGGGCGCAGCTGCTCTGCAATTCGCATCAGTAGTGTTCCGTAGGCATAGGGTGTGCAGCCCACTATGCGCAGCGCCGCCACATCGCTGGCAGCTTCGCACCCCAGCTCCCACTGGTGCGCGGCGTAGCTAATCGGCGGAAAGAAAAAGAACAGCGTGCGTGCCAGCGTGGGCGCGAGGCTCCACCACACATCGCCCCGCTGCAAATGCGCCAGCTCGTGCGCCAGCACCATCCGACGCTCTGCGTCCGATAGCTGCGCCCAGAGCCGTCGCGGTATAAGGATACGGTTGCCCGCCAGCGCCATCGGCGGATGGTCGCTGTCCGACAGGCGCACCTTGGGCACAAACGAAAGCTCCATCTGCACACACAGGCGATGGAGTTCGGCGCGTTGCGCGTCGTTCTGCATTGGCTCCGCTGCACGCCAGAGCCGCTCGGTCTGCAGCCAGCGGCGTCCCAGTCCCACCAGAAGAACCACGACAATACTCCCCCAGAGCCACGCCAGCACTGCGGACGCATAGCTCGGCACAGGCGACGCCCCAAGCGCGGGCAGGCTCGCTGCAGTCGTCGCAGGATTCGCCTCGCGCGGCGCATCCATCGGCGCAACTGACGGCTGAAGCGGTACGCTCTGCGTTGGGATAGGCGTCTCGTCGGAGTGCGCAGGCAGCAACGGTAGGTCAATCCATCCCCAACCGAGAAACGCCAGCAACGCCTTCGCGCATACCAGCCACCACGCCCAACGGCGCAGGCTCAGCGGCGTGCGGCGCGCCGTCCGAGTCAGCAGCCACACCACCAGTGCCAACGCGCCCCCGTGAACACAAGCGCGTATGAGCGCCTCCAGCAGCGCATATTCCATCGCCGTTCACCCCTCTTGCTCTTTCAATCGCTCCAGCAGTTGGCGCAGCATCGCCGCCTCATCGTCGGTTAGCGAAGTCGATTGCAGCAGATACGACACAAACGGCGTCACCGACCCGCCCAACACACCCCCCACGAACCGCTCCAACACCTGCTGCAGCAGTTGCTCCTCTGCCACGGCAGGCTCGTAGTAAAGCGCGCCCTCTTGCTCAAAACGGCGCAGGAACTCCTTTTTGCGCAAACGCTCCAGCATCGTGATTACCGTCGTGCGCGAGAGACCGTGCGCCTTGCCGAAGCCCTCCACCGCATCGCGTGTGCGCACAGGCGCGTGGCGCGCCACATACCGCCACAGCATCAACTCCTGCTCGCCAATTCCTCCTCGTCGCGGCATAGTCCTACGATAGCCCGATTCACTACCTATCGATTCCGAACGGGCAAGATTCCTCGCCTTCGGCTCGGAATGACAAAGCCTGTTTTGCGAAAATGAGCGTGTCATTCCGAGCCGAAGGCGAGGAATCTCGGCATAGATAGCAGCCCTGATTATAGTACCCCACTTCGACTACGAATGTCAACAACCCCTTGACTTTCGCAGCGATGGACGGGTACAATCAGTTTGTCTACAAAAGTAGACACAGGAGGCTACCATGCGAAGACGGGTGCTGATGTGGTTGATAGGGCTGACGCTATGCGCGTGGGCGCAAGAGGATGTCGCGGATGTGCCCGCCCAAACCCTGTATGCGGGCGACGACCGAAACAAGATGTACTTCCTGATTGGCGCATACAAAGACGCCCAGCCCCCCAAAGACGGATATCGGCTGTTGCTGATTCTGCCTGGCGGCGACGGCAGCGCGGATTTCCATCCCTTCTGCAAGCGTATCTACAAGTTCGCGCTCAGCAGCGACTACCTTGTGGCTCAGTTGGTCGCCCCCAAGTGGTCTGAAGATCAGTTCGAAACAGTGGTGTGGCCTACGCAGAAGCTTGGCTGGCAAGGCGCAAAGTTCACTACGGAAGAGTTCATCGAGGCGGTGATTGTCGATGTGAAAAAGCGCTACCCGATTGATGCACGCTATGTGTTTGCGCTGGGCTGGTCATCGGGCGGACCGCCTGTGTATTCGGCGATGCTGCAGAAGGAGACCGCGCTGCGCGGGGCGTTCATCGCGATGTCGGTCTACAAGCCGAACCAGCTGCCCAGCCGCGAGCACGCGCGGGGGCGGGCGTTCTACATCTTGCACTCGCCTGAGGACTTTATCCCGATACGAATGGCGCAGCAAGCGGAGTTGGACTTGAGTGGGCGCGGGGCGCGTGTCAAACTCCAAACCTACGAGGGCGGACACGGCTGGCGCAGCGATGTGTACGGGATGATACGCGCGGGCGTCGAGTGGCTGGAGAAGCAGGCAAGCAAGTCGAGCGCCGCTCCCGAGCGCACGCCGCAAGTCGCGTTTGAGCGTGGGTTCTATTCCTTACCCCAACCCTCCCCCGCAAGTGGGGAAGGAGCGCGCGCGGGGCGCAGCCACGCCTCCCCCCGTGAACGAGGGAGGTTGGGAGGGGGAAAGAGAACAGAAGGAATATAATAACCCAAGTTGCTACCTATGCCGAGATTCCTCGCCTTCGGCTCGGAATGACAGGTTCGTTTTTGCAAAAGCCGCTTTGTCATTCCGAGCGGAGCGAGGAATCTCGCCCGCTCAAAACCAGTAGGTAGCAACTTGGGTTATAATCAGTGCCTCCCGCAAAGAATCATCCGCCTGGTGCGACGGCGTCCCCGCCGTCGCGCTCAAACGAATATATCACCTCACGACACGACGGCGAGGGCGCCGTCGTACCAAGCGCGGCTTCGATTATGGGACGATTCTTTTAGGGAAGCACTTATGTCCCTCAAATGTAAAAATGCCCCTCAACGATAGTGTAGGATTAATCGAACCCCCTCCTTGAGGTTCCCCCTACGCAGTAGGGGGAACCGAGCCAGTTTTCGGTTCCCCTCGCGAAGCGGGGGGAACCTTAAGGAGGGGGGCGAAGCAGCGTGGAATAGGGACGATTTAATCTTTGAGGGACATACCAATCGGGCTTTCAAGTATCGTATGTCGTCGGCGGGGACGCCGACGCTACGCGCGCTTCGTAGCGTCGGCGTCCCCGCCGACGATTCACGACTTCTGAAACCCTAACTGGTATAATACAAGCCCCAGCAGAGGGTATCCTCTACTCTATGACCCGCGAACAGGCATGGCAACTACTGTGCGAATACACACAGTCCGAGAACCTGCGCAAGCACGCGCTGGCTGTGGAGGCTTGCATGCGCCACTACGCCCGCTTGTACGGCGAGGACGAGGAACTCTGGGGCGTCGTGGGGCTGTTGCATGACTTTGACTACGAACGCTACCCCTCGCTGGAGGAGCATCCGTTTCGGGGCATGGAGATTCTGCGCGAGCGGGGCGTGTCGGAGACCATCATCCGAGCCGTCGGCGCACACGCGAACCACACAGGCATCCCCCGCGAGAGCCTGCTGGAGAAAGCCATCTTCGCCTGCGACGAGATGTCGGGCTTCGTAATCGCCGTCGCGCTGGTGAAGGGGCGCACCCTCAGCGCAGTGACGCCCGAATCGGTACGCAAGCGCATGAAGGAGAAAAGTTTCGCGCGAGGCGTGAACCGCGACGACCTCATACAGGGCGCAGAGGAGCTGGGCATACCATTCGATGAGCATGTAGAACATGTTGTGAAGGCGTTGCAGGCAATCGCACCGCAACTGGGGCTGAATCCCTGAGGTTAGGTATAATAGACCTTCGCAAACAGGAGGCCAATAACGATGTACGCGATTATTCAAACTGGAGGCAAGCAGTACCGTGTGGAGCCGAACACGGTGCTGAGCGTGGAGAAACTGGACGCCGAACCCGGCGCAGAGGTGGCAATTAGCGAAGTGCTGATGGTGCGCACCGACGACGGCGTGAAGGTGGGCGCGCCCTATGTGGCAGGCGCGAAGGTCATCGCCGAAGTGGTGAAGCAGACCAAAGCGCCCAAAATCATCGGTTTCAAGTATAAGCCCAAGAAGAACGAGCGCAAGCGCTGGGGGCATCGGCAGCAGATTACGGTGCTGCGCGTGAAGTCCATCGAGGCGTAAACCATGCCCGAATCGATTCAGCGTGTGTTGCACGCCCTGCTTGAAGACATTCAGGCAGGGCTGCCGATTCGTTTAGACAACGCTGAGCGCTACCGCGCCGAACTGGACGGCTACATCATCCAGTTCGAGGGCGAGGACGACCTGCTGCACTGCAGTGTGACCCGCGCCGACGGCGGCTTGGTGGACTTAGACGCCGCCCATCAAGTTGTGGAGCCATTTTTCAGCGTGATGCCCAAAGGCATCGTGTGGTTCAAACCCGCTGAGTACTCCGTGCATTACTACGTGGGGCACGATCACTTTCTTGCGGCGCATACAAACACACCTTCTAAGTGAGATTCCCCGCTTCGCTTGGAATGACGGAGGGTTTGGGACCTGACAAGGGTACACGGCTCTACCTCCACTTGGGGCGCAACCATCCCGTTTTCTTCCGCTTTCTGAACCTCACCCCCCAGCCCCCTCCTGGTAAGGGTACACAGCTTCGGTTCAACAACGCGGCGTGCGCCCTT
>CAYYCA010000102.1:0-5160 GCA_964470265.1 uncultured Fimbriimonadales bacterium
CATCCCGCACGCGCTTCGACGCCTGCAGCGCCGCCAGCGTCTCCTGATTGCCCGCCTTCACGAAGTCAGTGTAGCCCGAGCCGACATGCACAGGCGTAAGAGTGCGCAGAGTCAGGGTTAGCGTTCCGCTCAGCAGCTCCGCCCTAATGCAGTCTTGCCCTGCGCCTTTCGCTCGGTCTGGTGACTTTTTCGGAAAGCCGATAAACTCATACGGTTTCTCGTCGTACATGGCTGCACCTCACCAGGAGTTTGAGTTGATGCCCACATACCGCACTTGTCGGAGGCGATGTTCCGCGTCGTAGTAGTAGCGGGTGTGGGCGATAACGCGATTGCGTTTGTTGGTGCTGGGCGCGAGTGGAATGCCGTAGTCGAATGCAGCGGGGTAGGCGACGTCGAGTAATCGGCTGGTTTCGCCGCCGCTGGCGGGCGGGTCGCCCAGCAGAATGTGTTGGGCTTCCTTGCACTTCGGATACTGCTCACACAGGCTCCATTCGCCCTGCGGCTCGACGGTTTCAGTAAGTAGCAGGACGATGCTTTTGCCCCCACGCCCCAGAAAGCGCAGCTCCGCCTCACTGTTGAACAGGCTCAGCCGTTCCCAGTCGGCGCTAGGCGGGTCGCCATTAAGCCGCTGGGGCAGATGCATTTCGGTCTCGCTCCAGCCGAACCACCAGGCATCGCCCTGCAGGTTCAGGCTGCGCCAGATGTCGATGGGCGCAGTGATTCCACCTGTGTAGCGGTACACTTTAGCCTGCATACTGCACCTCGTTTATCCAGTGGGGCGCGGTTTTGCCCAGCCACTCGCGGATTTGGGCGTCGCTGTCGCTGTCCGCTTGATGATAGACCGAGTCGCGGCGCACGGCGCGGAAGCCCTCTATCGAGAGTCTGTCCTCTTCGGGAATGTTGTACGCCTCTCGAACCGCTTTTTCTGCCAGCGCGCCCACGCCAAGAATCGCGCCGTGTGCTTCTTTGGCAAATCGGAACTGCGCGCGAACGAACTCGATTCGCACGCGCCCCAGCCCGCGCGACTTGGCGTGCCCCAGCGCAATCAGCCCGTCGGCGATGTCCAGCAACGCCGCGCTCAACAAGCCCAGTTGCCCAATCGTGAAGTTGCGCAACACGATGCGCCCTTCAAACCGCGCGTCGGTAACCACTTCCAAATCGAACGGTCCCACCGCCACCGCGCCTGTGATGCGGTCAATCGCCACGCCGAAGCGCGACTCGCTCAGCGGCGCAATCGCTGGATACAGGTCGCTCATCTGCACGCGCGAGGCAATCCCCGTGTTGCCGAACAATTTGCAGGCGTAGCACGACTCGCGATAGAGTCGAGGCGCGGCTTCTTCATTCTCCTTGAGACCTTTCTGGCGCAGGCAGAACTTTTTTGCTTCCACATAGCAAGCGTAGTTATCGTTCAGGGTGCGCAGCAGTCGTTCCGCGTGCGCCCGCACCACGCCGCGCAGACTGGAGCCGGGGATGTAGACCACCTCGTCGATGTCGCCGTTGGGGTGGCGGCGTCGAGTGCGCACAAACTGCATATCGGGCAGCGCGGGGTCGATACTTGCCTTCTGCCCCGATTTGATGAGCAGCGGCGTCTGCGGAATAATCGCAATCTCCAGATCCAGCTGATTATATAGTCGTCCGTGCATCGCTACTACCCTCCTGTAGGGCGTTGAACAGAGCCTCCAACGCCGCCTTGCGCCGACTTTCGTCCAGCGTGCCTGCTTGCCCCGTAATCAGATAGTCTTTCAGGTTCGTGCGGTCGATCCACTCGTACTGTGTACCCTCCAGTTTCACATGTCCCAGCCCGCGCCCTTTGAAGCCGCCGATGAGGATTTCGCCCTGTTCCAGCGCGCGCACGCCCAGCAGCACCAGCCCCAGCTCCTCGCCCTCGTCTAAGTTCTCGGCGATGAGTTCGAAATGGAAGCGCGCGCCCGCAGGCAACACCTCGAAGTCGTACTTGTTGGCGACGCTCTCTTTTTCGCGGTCGATGGCGACGGCGTCGCGTAGTTCGGGTTTAATCGGAGACTGATTTTCTTTTTCAATCAGGGCGAGGTCCGTGAAACGCACGCGCGAGGCGAGCCACGGGGAGCCAAGCGCACGGCACACACGGCAGGAGCGATGGTATATTTCCTCTTCTGCTAAGCCCTCACGACTCTTGAGACACCAATGCTCCTTATTAGTGGGGTTGCATGCGCCTTTACCTCTTGCTTCGCCTTTGCTCGGATGAGCGTCACCCTCGAAAGTCCGCACAATCCGCTCCACATACGCCCGCACTGCCCCGCGCAGGCTGGAGCCGGGAATGAACGGCTTGCCGTGGGCGTCTTTGATGACGGGTAGGTCAGTGGCGGTGGGCATGGCGGTTTCCGCGCTCATCCCCACGCGCACGCCTGTTAGAGCGACCAATTCGCCCGTGATGCGCAGGCGATTGTGAAAAGTTTGCCAAGACCAGTTCATGATTGCCCTCCTACCTTGGAAAGGTCAACAATCGAAAGAAACTTCCTCGCTAAGAATGCGCGGCGCAAAAATCCCAGAAAATTAGCTAATTGTGCGATAGCCTTTTCATGCTCCGTATTTTCTTGACGAAACTGGTTCGCCCGTCTAATGATAGCAGATCCGAACATGTCCTCCACTTTGGGACGGCTGTGCTCAAGAGGCGTTGTCCAGAATTCCTCGCCGCTTTTCTCACGCGCCATCTGGTAGCGCACCCAGTTGATGAACAGCTCTATTGAGTCGGACTGCTTGATAACATCGATAGCGTTGGAAAGCTGTGTTTTGCCTCGCTTCTCCTGATCGTCATCGCCCGAGGTTCCGAAATATTTTCGGATTATTTCCTCCGCTTCGATTACCAACTGACCTGTGATTTGCGCCTCACTGAGTTGGTTGTTCGCCATGAGATTCACCTCCTACGAATTGCGTAATATCCCTATCCAGATGATACTGTGAACAAACGGTAAACCGCCCGTAGCCCTCTGCGGTGCGTTCGCCGATGCCGTGCATTTCTAAATGTCGAAGCCACTGAGTGAGTGGTTCCTGCTCGTCCTCGGCGTAGGTGTAGGTGAACAGGCTGCCGGGAGCAAAGGCTTGCTGCACGGGTTTGGGCATGCCCCACGCGCCCGACCAACCGCTGACCAGTTCGCGCTCGATTCGCGCAGCGGGTTCCAGCAATTGCACGCTTTCGGGTAAGCCGGGCAGGTACTCGCGCAGCAGTTCGGGCGTGAGGGTGGGCGCGGGCTGCCCGCAAAGGTCGTACACAATCACGGGCGTGCGTGCAAGCAGAGTGAAAATTGGCTTATCCGCGCGCGCTTTGAACTCGTCCAGCGGGTAGTCGCGCGCTTGCAGAGCAGCTTCTTCGTCCTTCAGTTCCACCTCGCCGAATCCGCGCGAGCGGGCGGAGCCGATGCGCAGAGTAATTTTGTCATCACGCCAGCGTAGGGCGTCCAAAATCGTCTGGAACGCCTGCGCGCAGTTGCCCGCTGGAAAATCCACATAGCCTGTGAACTCGGCAGGCGGTTCGATAGCCTCGATGGCGTACAGAACGCCCTCTTCGGCGGCTTCGGTGGCGCGGTTCAGCCCCACGCGCACAAAGGTCGTCTTGCGGAGCGGTTTCGGCTTGTGCCATTCGCCGCTCTCGCGTATCAGATAGCCCCGCCCGCGCTCCAGACGCTCTCCCGTCTCAGGGCAGAGCATTTCGTAAGGCGCGCCCCGAATCAGCGCAAATAGCGTGTCGTAGAGGTACTGGTCGTTCTGCTTGTTGAACAGCGCAGTGGCGGGCGCGGGGATCCAGTCCTCGCCGAAGGGCATCAGGAAGCTGAACCGTGCGCCATCCTTGCCGAAGGCGCACTCGAACGCCTGCTGCAGTTCGGCGTTGGCGTCGCTGAGGCGGCGTTTGCTGGTATTGTGTTTGCCCAACAATTCCAACACGGCTTGCGCGAGCGCACCGCGCAGCACGCCGCCAGGAATGTAGCTGAGGCTCTCGCGCACATTGCTCCGCGAGGTCATCCACTCGCCAATTGCAACGGGCGACTTCGCCGTGAGGGTGATTTTGAGCCGTTTCATGGCGCGACCTCCTTCAGGCGTTGCAGGAGCGTTTGCACCTCATATTGCTTCCATTCGCCGTTCTGCTTCAGGTATGCCTGTTCCACTTTCACGCGCACGCGCCCCAGCCCACGCGCCTTTTGCCCGCCGAAGTGGGTGATGAGTTGGATGGCGGCGATGAGTTGCGCGATTTCGGGTTCCGTTGCCCAGCCGCGCACGGTTCCTGTGAACGACTTGATTCGCGTTCGCGGCGCAGCTTCGTAGAAAAAGAGCCTGCCCTGCTCCACGGTGTTCAGTTTGCGGTTCACGCCGACGCCGATGCGCGTGGTGGGTTCGGAAGGGGATTCAGGCGCGAGAGGGCTGAACTCCACGCGGCTCTGTTGCACGGGCGAGCCGAACAGCGCGCAGGCAGGGCAGAGGTCATTGGGGTCGTTGCACATGTTGCCTGGCGCAGGCGGCTTGCAGTTTTTCATATCGTAGCCCAGCGCGTGCATCAGTCGTTCATAGTGCGCCCGTACACGCCCCTTGAACGAGGTGGACGGTATGTACGGTCGCCCTTGCGCGTCGCGCTCAATGCAGCGGTCAATCAGCGCGGCGGTGCGCCCCACGCCCGCGATGTGCAGGTCGCTGTGCAGCTCCACTTTCACAGTCAGTTCAAACGGTATCATGGCTTGCTCTCCTCAGCGCAGGCTCTTCGTAATCTCCAGCAGGTCTAAGATGGGGGCGTAAAACCGTTCCTGAATGTCAGGCTGCCCTTTCTCTGCCTCAGTCTTCACTGGAATCAATCGGTTCAGCAACTGGACAGGGAACAATCTTTCGCGCTGGTATTTTCTGCCGACCGCGTCCATCTGGTCAAGTTGTTGGAACAGTTGGATCTGCTCGGAGCTGCGTTGTCGGTCTGTTTGGTCTTCCTGGTTCTCCTTATCCTTTCCGAGTGCGCGAGCGCGCTGATAGATGAAGTGGAGGAGTGCCGCTTCCACGGGCTGACGCACGAATGGCTCGGCGAGGCGTTGGAGGTTGCCCAGCAAGTTTTTCGCAGTGATGTCGCGGGCGCAGCCGAGAAAAGCATCCAGCTCGCACGCTGTGAGCGGCTGCATCGTGAGGTACACAGGCACAGATGGCGATTGC
>CAYYCA010000102.1:5260-7201 GCA_964470265.1 uncultured Fimbriimonadales bacterium
CTCGCACGCTGTGAGCGGCTGCATCGTGAGGTACACAGGCACAGATGGCGATTGCCCCTTGCCCAGTCGCGCCTCTTTGCGGTAGTTATGGCGCAGGTGGTCGCTGTAGTCGCTGGGGATTTGGTCGGCGTTCGTGGTGAACAGGAAGGCGAGTGCGCCGCGCCCGTGCGCCTTCACACCGCGCTTGGCGAACTTGAGCAGGTTCGACTCGGTGAACTCTACCACACGCTGGGCGGGGGCTTTCTCGTCGGTAATCAGACAACCGATGCCGTAGCAGATGGGCGTATCCCTAACAATGCACTGATTGGGGTCGCCTTTGGCGTATTCCAAGTCGGTGAGTTCCAGAAACTGTTGGCAGAATCGCAGGGCGAGTCGGCTCCAGGTGAACAGGCTGAAATCGTCGCCGCCGACCACCAGCACTTCGTAGGGCATGCGCTGGAGTTTGACGCCCTCTTGAATTGCCTCCTGCATACTGCGGCTGAGGGCGAGGGCAATCGCGGCGCGGTTAACTAACTCGGCGCGGCGTGTCCACTGCAGGCTCATCGCCAGCGAGTCGAGGTTCTTGGTGATTTGCCCGAAGTTGCTGCCGTCGCCGTAGATGAAGGCGACCTGCTTTTTGCCTTCGCGCTCGTCGGTTTCAGGGACGAGTTCGTTCAGCCCGCCGGTGAACGCGCGGTACCATAGCTCGTGGTTCTCCTTCTCAGGCGCGAAATATCGCTCAAATTTCTCTTGTAAGTCGCGCTTCGGATTACTGCGCAACAGTATCCCCGCATCCAGAAGTGGTCTGATGCCCAAGCTGCGCCGTTCATCAGCGTCGCCCTTCCCACGCTTCTGCTCACACGCCTTGCAAACGAGCGCGTATTCGCCATCAGGGGTGCGCGTGAGATTCGCTGCAGCCCTTCGTTTGCAGAACACACACCTTGCCTCGAACGGCAAACACTCCCACACGGGCAGCTCAGCGCGATAGCGGTCAGTATCCATCGCAGTTAGAAAACCGCGCACGCACTGGCTGTAGTTGCTTAGAAAGTCTTTCAGTCCAACGGGGTGCGCCGCTGCTGCGCAAAAGCCGACCAGAGTCTTCTCGTAAAACGCCCGCTTCAGGCGCGTCGTCCAGTCGCTTGCCACAGGCGCGAGGAAGTTCAGCGTGGACGCGGCGGTTTGCAGCACGCACTCGCGCCCAATTTCTTGGGCGACCGCCTTCGCCATTTCTTGCACTACCTCATCCAGCAGCTGCGACGCGCCGCGGATTTCGGGCAAGCCGGGCGTTTCGTACACATATTGCTTGATACGCTGCGCCGCCAACCCTACAAGGCAGAACTCTACATCAGGCGCGTTGTCAGCGTTGCCCAAGTGAATGGCGTCAATCAGTTGTTGGTAGGGTTGCAGTGCGTCAGGAAGTGAGCTGCTTTTCTCGTTCAGATACTGTGCCAGCGCGAACGCCTCTGGGTGCTGGCGAAGTTTCGCTTGAATAGTGGGCAAATCGCTCAACTCGTGCAACAGTGCGCCCAGACGCACCTGGTGAACCAGTTCGGTCTCTACCCCCAAACTGCGCAAGCACACATTCAATAGGGCAGCGGTTGCCAAATGGTGGTCGGCAATCAGCAAGGAAGGTCGGCTGGGGTCGGGCTGCGTTTTGGCGGGCAGGAGGGGTGGATAATTCAGATCCTGCAGAAACTCTTTTCGCCATGCAGCATTTGCAGGAATCGCGCCATTTGCTCCATACTCCAATTCCTTGCCTTGCCTGTAGAAAGGCTGATTTTCATCAATCGGCTCACGCCCGAAGCGCAGGGGGAACACGCGCTCGTAGTAATCTTCAAACCAGAACTGCGCGACGGCGTTTGCCGCTTCGTGGGCGTCGGCGGTAATCCTCTGCGCCAGCTCGCTCGCCAGTGCCTCGCGTATCTTGTTGCGTTGCTCGTCGCTGAGCCGATAGAACTGCCC
>CAYYCA010000103.1:0-7147 GCA_964470265.1 uncultured Fimbriimonadales bacterium
CTCCTCAATCAGTTGAGCGGACGCGATTGCAAGCAAGCTAACCGCCCAGAGCCAGACTGTCAGCCACAGCCAAGCCTTTCGGTACTGCATAGGACAAACCCTCCATGTAATTTTTCGGACAGATTGTTTCTTTTCTTTAGTCTATCCTTGGCTATGCCAATCAGGTTTTTTGGTCTTGTTGCATCGCCTTGCGCCACTTTTCGCAGAGGTCTAACGCTTCGCGCGCCTGACGCCACAGCATCTGCTCTTGTTTGAGCTGCTCCGAAGGGGAGAAGTCAGGTGTGGAGGACGGCATCTGGGGAGAGGGGGTCTCTAAATACTGGCGCACGGCTTGCAGGAAGGAGTCGTACAGCGCCGCCGTCTCGGGCGGCAGGGCGTCGGGACCGCGCTCCAGCTGCACGAGTTGCGCGAGGGTCTGTAGGCAGAAGTGGCATGCTTCTTCGCGGGCGGCTTGCCAGAGGTGCGGCGGCAGGACGCGCGGGCGCGTCCGCTTATCGCGCTGCCGACGCGCTAAGCGACAAATCGCCTCCGTCGCCAGCTGCACAGGCACGCTCAGCAGCGGCAACTGGAAGGTCTGCGCAATCTCTTGCGCAACCCAGTCCCTCGATAGCGAACGGCGCATGCCGTTATCGAAGGACGCGAGGGTAGACAAATGTAAACCATTTAGGCGACGCAATCAGGCGGTTCGCTCTTTCAAAAACGCCTCCGCCAGTTTCCACGCCCCTTCTACATCGTCGGGCGCGAGGTTGCCCTCGATGACCTGCTCCTCCAGATAGGTCTTAATCTGCCCCACCAGCGGGCTGGGCTTGAGACCGAACCGCTCCATGATTTGCGTCCCCGTGAGGGGGCTTTGCCAGCGCTGGGGAGACTGCGACTCTTGCACTTTTTGAATCCGCGCCCGCAGGGCGGGAAGGTCGGCGTGCGGCACATCGTGGCGTTGCGCCTTGATGTCCGCCTCCACGAGGCGCAGCAGCGGCTCCAGCAACTCGCCCGCATCGCGAATCAGGCGGCGCACGGCGGAATCTTTCCATTCAGGCGTGTAGAAGCCGGGGCGCATATGCAGGCGCACCAGTTTCGCGACGCGCTCGATGACGGCGTTCGGGTAGCGCAGGAAGCGCAGCCAGTCGGCGGCAATTCGCGCGCCGACGCGGTCGTGTTCGTAAAAATGAATCGCGCCGTTTTCGTCGACGGTGCGCGTGGCGGGTTTGCCAACATCGTGCAGCAGCGCAGCGAGCCGCAGCTCCCACGCGGGCAGCTCCAGCCCCTCAGGGTTCACATACTCCACCGTCTTCAGACTGTGCCCCCACACATCGTAGAGGTGGTACTCGTTCTGTGTGCAGCCGACCATCGGCAGGAGCGGTTGCCCGAACTGATGCAGCAGGCGCGTGTCGAGCAGCATTTGCAGTCCCGCAGCCGCCTGAGGCGATTCCATCAGACGCGTGAACTCAGTCTGGATCCGCTCGATGCTCACAATCGCGAGCCGTTCCGCCTGTTCCAGAATCGCCTGATAGACGGCGGGGTCAATCGTGAAGCCGAGTTGTACGGCGAATCGCACGGCGCGCAGCATGCGCAGGGGGTCTTCATAGAAGGTCTCGTGAGGGTCGCGCGGCGTGCGCAGGAGTTTCGCCTGAAGGTCGCTCAGCCCTACGCCGAGCGGGTCGACAATTTCGCCCGTATGCAGGTTCTCCAGCAGGGTATTGACCGTGAAGTCGCGGCGTAGGGCGTCTTCGTAGAGGGTGGCGGGGCGCACCTCCTGGGGTTTCCGACTCGCGTCGTGATACGACTCGGCGCGGGCGGTCACCAGCTCCACCAGCGTCTCGCCGATATGCACCATCGCCGTGCCGAAGCGCGGGTAGGTCACAGGGTGATGCTCGGCGACCCCCCGTTCGTACAGGAACTGCGCGAGCTCAAGCGCGTCGCCCTCCAGCACGAGGTCGATATCGTTCGGCAGCGGGCGTCCAAGCAGCTTATCGCGCACATAGCCCCCCACGAGGTACACCTTGCCCTCATAGGGAGTGCCCGCTAAGCCAGCTCGGAGACGGTTCAGGGTTTCGGTGAGCATGGTTTAACCTTGCAATTCTTGCTCGAGAAGGCTAATCCAGTCTTCCACCCACTGATCGGCAGGTTCATCGACGGGCGCACGGTCTCGGCGTTGCTGACAGAGGATTTCCGCATAGGCGGTCGCCCATTCCTGGACTATTTCCGCCCTGTGCGCTTCTGCCCCCATGCGATGCAGTTGGAACTGCAGCCAATCGGTAAGTGCGAGAATATGAATTTCCACTCCAGAGGCTTCCTGAATCGAGTGCATCGTTTCCAGTATATCCCGGCGTATGTCAGGGGATCGATTCACGACGAATCCAACGACCTCGGGGGTCTTACCTTCCAGCTTCTCGGCAAGCTCATACAACTCATCCAACAGATAGGGCTTTCCATACTTGGCGTCCCATGCCTCTATCACGACGCCTTCTTCATTTACGACTTCGACATCCGCGATGTTTCGGTGTTTTTTGTTCGCTGTACGCATCTGGCAGAGCGGTACAAGGCGTCCATTGAGTGCCTTCCGATCCTCGAGAACCTGCATAAAGCTGTGCATGCCGATTTCAAGGAGCCTCGCTGAGTACGAAGAATCGTTGATATGTTGCAAAATAAGGGATTCGATCTGCTCTGGATTGGGGGTGGTAGCCAGCCAGCGTCGCGTAATCTGAAGAGCGTACTCTGCGCGCTCCATGAACCGTTCAGCGCGGTTTCTGAGCTTCGCCAACAGATATTTTAAAGCATCACAACTGGGTACGACTCCCAACTCAACCTGATCTATGAGGTCGAGCCAAGCTTGTTTTGCCCCCCGCACTGCCGCTTTGTAGAACTGGGTGTACGGATAGTTCTCAGCAAGGCTTCGTGTCATAAACAAGCCGTCTTTGTTGATTCGCAGTAGATTGTGTTTGCGTAGAAAGGGCGTGACGAACCGAGAGTCCAGTCGGCGCATCGAGATTCCTTCGCGCCATGAGAAGTCACCTGCGCCGCCCTTATGCAAACGGATAGACTGAGCAGGTTCTAGGCATTTTATGACCAGTTGCAGAATTGTCAGCCCAGCAACAGCGCGCCCAACCTCGCTTGTGACAGACTCGACAATCTGATCAAGCAGCGCTGCGGTCGTATCGGTCAGCGCGACGGTTTGTATGCTTGCAGGCAGTTCTTCATAGAAACGATCGAGCCACCCTGCGGCAAGCACCGTTATGAGTCGCTCATACCGTTGCCTTGCTTCAGGTGAGGGACGCCCTTCCTCGAAAATGACTTCGCTGCCGTCTGCGAAGACCAGTACGCTCCTGTCGCGATAGACGCGCAGGTGAGGTTCTTGATGTTTCGAAACAGACTTATGTCTTCGTCGGCTCATTTTATACGAAGAACTCCAACAAATTCGGCTGCACCTCAACCTCACTTACCCGTCGGCGCGCGATTTCACAGTAGTCGGGGTGAATCTCGAACCCAATATACTGGCGTCCCATACGCTTGGCGACCACTGCCGTTGTGCCAGAACCGATAAACGGGTCTAAAACAACATCTCCTGGTTCGGTGGTAAGGTTGAGCAATTCCTGCACAAGAAACTCCGGATAGACGGCAGGGTGATTCCCCGATTTGAACGCAATCACGGGACACTCAATTACATCGCGCTTGATTGCCCTATCGTACATGCGAATGATAGTGAAGCCCTTGTTTTTGAGATGACTCTTGCGTCCGCCCTCATAGCCGCCATAGGCTTCGGAGTGGATGCCGCGTATCTTCATACGGAAAGACGCTATTTCGCCGCGCTGCACTTCGGCGATGGCTTGCATTAGCGCTTGACGCGCTTCTTGCTTTTGCTCAGGCGACAGATCCGACTTCTCAATTAACTCGAGATACTGCTTGCCGATGTTATTGCCCGCTTTGACGCGCTGACGCACCGCGTCACGATGCGCCATGTACCTATCATAAAAATACTTGTAATCATCAGACTTCACAAAGTGGAAGATAGGTTCCGTGCTGCTCACCAGACGCCTCCGATACTGACGTGGCTCTGGGTTGGGTTTGACCCAGGTAATGATGTTGATGAGCTTGACCCCCGTACGCTGGAGAGCGGCATGAGCGAACAGGTAAGGCGCTAAAGCCAGCGAACCCTCAATATACTTGTCTCCGATGTTGAAAAAGATGCTGCCAGTGCGCTTTATACAGCGTACACACTGCTCGAAAATATTCATCAATCCCTCGATGTAGTCGTCGAGCGAATCTTCGTTGCCCAGTCCGAGACCGCCATAGTCGCGCTGTTGATAATAAGGTGGGCTGGTGATGATTACATCAATACTCTCGTCAGGAATTTGACTTAGTAAGAGACGGCTATCGCCCTGCACGATCTCGTTGAGGAATGGGATGCGCTCTTTGAAACCCTGTTCGTGCGCAAGGAAAGATTGCCCGCTCATCGTGTGAATCATACCCGACCTTTTATGTCTCGCTAAAAAACCATTTTGAAAACGCCTCATTCACACTGGCGAGGGGAATTTCCCCAATAAACTGCGTGTAGTCGATATGTTGGCGCACGACTTCTTCAATCCTCTCGCGGACGCCTGCCCGGGCTTTCACAATCAGCACGGTCTCCGCCTCCTGCTGAATCTCGCCCTCCCAGAGGTAGGCGCAGGTGATGGGGAACCAGTTCGTGCAAACGGCGATTTTCTGGCGCAGGAGGTCATACGCCACCGCCTGCGCCTCCTCAGGCGAGCTGAAAGTCAGGTAGTAAAGCGCAATCGGCTCGCGCGACATAGAGTCCCTCGCCTATCGGCGCGTCGCCCTGCCGCGCACCATCCGCTCCACTTCGTTCGGCTCACGCGGCAGCGCACGGCTCAGGTTCTCCACGCCTGTCTCGGTCACTAAATAGTCGTCCTCGATTCGGATGCCAATCCCTTCCGCAGGGATATACAAGCCGGGTTCAATCGTGAACACCATGCCGGGCTTGAGCGGGATATTCGGGTCAAGGTCATGCACATCCATCCCCAGCATGTGCGACAGCCCATGCACGAAGAAGCGATCCAGCGTCTGCTCGTTGCCGTTCTCGTCTTTGGCGCGGAGCTTGTGATTGCGGAAGAACTCCACCACTTTCTGGTGCAGCTGCCCGAGCGTGATGCCCGGTTTCGCCTCTTTCTCGGCGTATTTCAGCGCGTCCAGCACGGCGACATAGAGTTCGCGCTGGCGCGGGGTGAACTTGCCCGAGGTGGGGTAGGTGCGCGTGATGTCCGCGGTGTAGTAGGAATATTCCGCGCCGATATCGACCAGCACAAGTTCGTTTGCGCCGACGCGCCGCTTGTTGGCGTTGTAGTGGAGGATGCAGGCGTTGGGACCAGAGCCGATAATCATCGGGTAGCCCTCGCGTTCGGAGCCATGCCGTCGGAAGGCGTCCTGCGCCGCGCCTTCGAGTTCGTACTCATAAACGCCGGGCGCAAGGCGTTGCGCAAGGGCGCGATGTCCCGCGATACTTGCCTGAATCGCTTTGCGCATCAGCGCGAGTTCGGCAGGCGATTTGACCACGCGCAACTGCGCCGTCAACCGCTCGATGCCGCTGAGTTGCGCTTCGGGGTTCGCCTCGCGAATCGCGTCCGCTAACGCAGTACGCGCAGGACGATTGACCAGCACGCGGGGATGGACTTTCAACGCCTCCGCAAGGAACGCGCGCAGCTCCCCGCGCTCGCGAATATCCTGAATGCCGGTTTCGCGGCGGGTCTGCTCGTTTGGCTCGGGCAGCGGTCCCTCAAACAGGCGTGAGACGCGCGACTGACGGGGGAGAAACAGCACTGTCTCCTCGCCCAAAGGGCTGCCCGCTGGCAGAATCACCAGCACACTGTTGACGGCTTCCAGCCCCGTGAGATACATAAAGTTGCTCTCCTGTCGGAACTTCAGGCGCGTGGGCGGGCTGTTCTCGCTGGCGAGAATCGCAATCTGGTCGCTTTCCAGCATCTGGCTCAACTGAGCGCGTCGCTGGGCGTATTCGCTAAGGGGGATGCCCCACAGCGTCGGCGCGTCCGCCACAGCGTAGAGGCTGCACGAGAGTAAAATCAGCCCCAAAACCGATCCCAAAGAGGCGCGTCGCATGTCCATAGTGTACCTGCTTCAGGCAGGAGTTTGTCCATCGCTTGCGAATTGGCGTGGCGTGGAGCATCGTATCGAGCAGAACCGTTTACTGGCGTTCCTCGAGGCGCGCGAGACAGAGAGCGATATGAATTTGCGTCTGGAAGCGCGGAAACAGTTGGCTATTCTTGCCCGTGAGCGGGGGTATAATGAATGAATCGGATGCCCTGATGAATACCTGCGCCAATCTGAGGAGTAACTATGTCGGAGATTTTGATGACTCCTGAGGGCTACGAACGGCTCAAGCGCGAGCTGGAGGAGCTGAAGACCGTCAAGCGGCGCGAGATCGTGGAGCGCATCAAGGCGGCGCGCGCGCTGGGCGACCTGAGCGAAAACTTCGACTATCAGGACGCCAAACGCCAGCAGGCGTTCCTGGAAGGGCGCATCAAAGACCTGGAGACCGTGCTGAGCCGCGCCAAAGTGGTGCCTCGCCCCGATAATGCAAGCGAGGTCGTGCATCTCGGCAGTAAAGTCACGCTCCACGACATCGAGACAGGCAAGGAGCGTACAATTGCGATTGTCGGTTCGTTTGAGGCGGATCCGCTGCAGGATTTAATTTCGATTCTCTCACCTCTGGGCGAGGCAGTGCTGGGGAAAACCGCAGGCGAAGAGGTGGTGGTCAATACGCCTAAGGGCGAGGTGCGCTACAAGATTGTCCGAATCGAGTAGCAGGAAACTTTGGCAGGCTGTAGAATCTCCAATCAGGAGGTCTGCTATGGCACGCGTCACTTTGCTGATTGGCTTGACGAACGGGCAAGAGATCGACTGCCCGATTAACTCGCGCGACGAGGCGCAGCAGGTGATTGAGGAGCTGCGCCGTTCCGATGACTTAGTGAACCTGCCGGGCATCTGCTTTATTCGCGCTTCTGGATCGTCCGAGCTGGGCGCGCGGGGGGTGGTCGCCGTACACCCGCATCAGGTGGTCTATACCCAGATCTTGGGCGTTGAGGAATAGCGTCTGGCATACACCGAAAGACTGAGACCTATTGTCGGCGGGGAC
>CAYYCA010000104.1:0-7143 GCA_964470265.1 uncultured Fimbriimonadales bacterium
TAGAAAAGAGGGCTACCACGCTCAGGTTGAGGGAGAGCGTTGTACCCTTATCAGCAGCCCCTCTCCCACAGCGTGGGAGAGAGGAGCCGAGCGCGTGCACGGCACGAGTCGTTCCCCCTCTCCCACGCCGTGGGAGAGGGGGCAAGGGGGTGAGGGCTGAAAAACAATAAGTGCGCCTGTACCGTCCATTCACGGCACTGAAACCCCGATTGGTATAAGTAGCGGATCCGATACGCGCTGAGGCGCTCAAGGACGCGGATGCAAGTCCCGAGGACCCCCTCCGTGAGGTTCCCCCTACGCAGTAGGGGGAACCGTGCAGGGTTCGGTTCCCCTCGCACAACGGGGGGAACCTTAAGGAGGAGGGCACAGTGATACAATCAGTTTTGAGCGAGTGAGATTCCTTGCTCCGCTCGGAATGACAGAGCGGTTGTTGCGAAAATAACCCTGTCATTCCGAGCCGAGGCGAGGAATCTCGGCAGAGGTAGCAAATTAGGTTATTATAGTGGAGGTCTGCATGCGTGTACTGTGGCTCTGGGGACTGCTGTTGTTGCTGAGTGTGAGCGGGGCGCAGGGGCTAAACGCTGAACGCGACCCGCGCCTGAACCAGCGGGTGAGCCTGCGTGTCCCTGCGACGCCGTTGCGCCAGCTCCTGCGCCAATTGGAGAAGACGACGGGCGTGGAGCTGCGCGTGGAGAATAGGCTGGGCGAGTATCGCGCATTTGTGCGCCTGCAGAACCGCCCGCTGCACGAAACGCTGAGCTTGCTCGCCGAGACTTTCGGATTTGCATGGCGCGCCGAGCCTACAGACAAGGGCGAGAACGCCCCACTGCGCTATGTGTTATATCAGCCCGAAGCTGAACAGCAGCGCGAGGCGCAAGAGCGCGCCCTGCTGAACTCTGATCTGATTGAGCTGGCGCGTGAGGCGATTAAACTCATCCCGCCCGATTTGCTGGAGCGCGGTTTCGAGGAGTTCTGCGCGCTAATGGGGCTGACTCTGTCTTCAGATTCATACTATCCTTACGCGGAAGGATTTTTCCTGCCGCAGGTACGACTCCCTGAGCATGCCGAGGCGCAGGGGCTGCGTGCGAAGGCGATTGTGGCAGCGCGCACGCGCATTTTGGAAAAAGCCGCGCGCACGCCGCAGGGCATGCTTACGCTCCGCATGCTTGCCACGCTGAACGATGCCGAGTGGAACGCCCTGCGCACGGAAGGCTGCCTGCGCCTCTCGCCCGAACGCCTGCCTGCCGCGTGGCGCGAGCAATGGCAACGCAACTATATTCAGCTGAACGGGCATACAGAAGAGGAAATCGCCGAATACCAACCGCCTCGCGACTCTACGGTGGTTTACCCTGGCATCGACAAACGCCCCGAACTTCAAGCGGTGCTGAAGGGCAATTATGGAGTTGCTTGCTATTACGCCCCCGACATTGGGCAATTCAAGGCGGAATACTTTGCCTCCACCGACGACGCGACTGCTATGTCGGGCTGGATTAAACTGGACGGCGCAGCGATATTGCAAGCGATAGCAGGCATCGGCGAGTATAGCCCCCATGCAACGCCTGAATGGCTCGCTCGAACGCCCGACAAGCCGATTGAGCGGATTACCGAGAAAGCCTGGACGGAGGCGATTGAGCGCGACTGGGTCGATTCGCTGAGTTTTTACATCGTGGAAGGGTTAGAAAGCGTGGGCGCGGAGGGCATGGGCGAGTTTTATCCGCTATTCTCGGAGCAAGTGTCTGGCGATGCGGGTTGGCGTGCGCTTCTGCAAGAGTTGCTGCGCTACTATACAATTGAGCCGCGTGGGGGCGTGTGGCTGTTTCAGGCGCGGGCGCGCGCGTTGGCAAGAGCGCAGGATACGCCTGCGTATCGCCTCCACGCGCTGACCGCCGCCCCGACGCCTACTATCGATGAGCTGGCAGCCCTCGCGCAGCAACTCAGCCTGCGGCAAATTACGGCGCTGGCGCAAGTACGCAGCAGCTATCTGCGGCGCTACGAGCGCAAGCGGGCGCACCTAAAATATTTCTTGGACGCTTGGCAAGAGACCTTGAACTGGGTGGGCGAGTCCAGACGGCAATACTATGCGCTCCAGTGGTACGCCTCACTGAACGCGACGCAGCGCGCCGCCCTGAAACGCGGGCAGCCCATTCCGTATAGCGCGATGACGCCGCCCCAACGCCGACTGTTCCTAATAGCAGTTCAATCCGACGATTTTCTCTGCTTACAACCAACGCCTGTAGATGCAGACAGAGCCTACGCGCGGTTCAAGGTGGAGCAGACCGTCGTAGAGGCGCATCTCGCTTTAGAGAACCGCACCGAGCCGATGACGCGCGTCAGCTATCGGCTGGAGTTCTCCACCGACGGTAAAGGACACTATATCTTTGAGTTCGCCTACTTGCAGATGAAGGAATAGCTACTCCGCCAGCATGGGGTCGTACAGCAGCCTGCCGCAGCTCTCGCAGGCAATCAGCGCGTCCTCGTTCTGCAGACGCTTGAGGATGTAGGGCGTGAGCAGCGTATGGCAGACCGAGCAGGCTTTCTGCTCCACCACGGCGACGGCGGTGCCGCCCAGTCGCTGGCGCAGTTGTTCATAGCGGGCAAGCACATCGGGGTCAATCTGGGCTGCGAGTTCGGCGCGCTCGCCCAGATGAAACGCAATCTCCGACTCCAGCGCGGCTTTGCGCTGATTGTAGTCCTCCACATGCGCCTGATACACTCGCTCGGCGTACTGCAGGTCGCGCTCCGCCTCGTCGATGTCGTGCTTCATGGTCTCCATGCGCTCCCAGATGCGGAGCATTTCGACCTCCATAGCCTCGCGCGACTGTTTTGCCTGCTCGATCTCGTGTTGCAGGAGTTGCAGCTCGCGCGGGTTGGTAATGCGCCCGGAGTAGAGGTCGGCTTCGGCGCGGCGGATTCGCTCGCCGAGATCCTGCAGGCGGAGTTCCTGATCCGTGGCGGTGGCGTGAATCTCCTGATAACGCGCTTTGACCTCCTCAAGTCGGCGGCGCGAGCGTTCAATTTTCTCGCGGATTCGTTCGCCGCTGTCCAGCTCCGCGACTTCCTGACGCAGGCGGTCGATGTAGTGATCGAGCGCCTGCAAATCGCGCAACAGGCTCATGTGATGATGCATCGCCTACTCCAGCAGGTACGAGCGCGCCTTCTTGGTAATGGGTTTGCCGATATCTTCCTCTTTGAGGTGCCACACGGGCGAGCCGCGATGGAGTTCGAAGCATGGGTACGCGCTCAGGATGGACGCGGTTTGCTCACGGCGCGTGCGGCGGATGATGTTCAGCTCGTTATGCAGGGTCAGGAAGTCCGCGCCGCGCGGATGGTCGCGCATCAGCTCAATCAGCAGGTGATAGGTGGACATGGCGTCCGCCTGCGCCTGCAGGTTGAGCAACCGCTCGTAGCGCGACGCCGAGATTGCCAGCAGCGGATCCACCTCGCCTGTGTAGCGGAACCGATACACATCGGGCTGCTCAGTGCGCTCCAGCATGAAAATCGCGCCAGAAATCGGATCCAGCGCGGCGAACTTATCGAACAGCCCATAAATCAGGCGCGTCTCGTGGTTCAGCCACACCTCATACGCCTGGTCGTTCTCGTCGATAAAGGTCAGCTGTTGCAGGGGCGGCTCGTCGGGCAGGAAACCGAGCGGCACCTGGCAGAGCGGGATGGTTCCCAAATCCTTATGCGGCGGGCGCAGCACGATGCGTACACTGTCGGGTATCTGATCGGGATACGCGGGCGTCTCCTCGTCCAGCACATCCTGCGCCCGTACATCTTTAATCTCGTCGCGCAGCGACTTCGGATAGCCCTCAGGGTCAATCAGCACATCGTAGCGGTCGCCTTCCTCGTTGCGAATGTCGGGTAGTTCGGGGAACTCGAACACCGACGGCACGGTGCGCACATATTCGGGCACATCCGTTTCGCGTCCGAAGCGGTCGAAGCCGAACCAGAGCAGGCGTCCGTCGCTCCAGAGCGCGTTCACCAGCGTATCGAGGTCTTCGCGGAAGGTGCGGCTCTTGGGCGTGACCTCGAACAGTTCCTCCAGCAGCTTCGACGCGCGGGCGATGCCTTTGGTCTTGAGCAGATTCGTGACGATATGCTCCACCTCGTCGGGGCGCAGTTCGAGGGGCTGGGTCTCTTCGGCGGGCATCGCCTGCAGCCACTCCTGAATCTGCGCTTTCGCGCTGGCAAGCCACTGCTCGGCGGTCGCGGCGGGGTACCAGTTGCCGTCGCTGCCCCACACATACGCGCTGGAGTTCAGCACGGCTTCATAGAGCGCCGCGCCGTCGTAAGGGAACACCCAGCGCGGGTCGGGATCGAGCGTGAAGTACCAGCCCAGAAACCCCACGACGCGATTGGAGACTGGCTCGCCCAGCTTGTTGAGGAACGCGACCGCCGTCTCCGGGCGCGTCCAGTCCATGCCCTGCCCCAGTTGCACATAGCGCTCCACTTCGTCCCATTTCAGATCGTTGTAGAACAGCGCGTCGTGCACGGCGCGCTCGCGCTCTTCGGGACGCTCCCACTCGTAGGGAATCGGTTCTATCCAGTCGGGGAGGAAGAGCCACTCGCGTAGACCGATTCGATAGTCGGAGGTGATGAACAGCGTGTCCGAATGTTGCGCCATCTGCGGGAGGACGGTCTCGTAATACTCATACGACCGCCGGTAATGCTCGCCCAGTTCATAGGCGAGCGCGGTGCGCGAAACGGGCGCGCCGACCGCCCGCACAATCCGCTCGATCATCGCGAGCGTGGGCGACTGGCGATGCGCCTTGCGATAGAGGGGCTTCCAGCGTCGCTCCTCCTGGAAAAACTTTTCGGGCATGTTCAGCAACAGGGCGCGCAGCTCGGCGGAGCTGAGTCCCAGATGCGCCGCCCGCTCGCGAATCTCGTTCGTGCGCAGGGGCATCGGCTCACCCTGCATAAACGCCTGTAGCACTTCCCGCGCCAAGTAGTCCAGAGCCAACCGCGTCGAGGTTTCCGTCGATACCATAGGCATATCCCGCGCAGGAGTATACCCGATTAAAGATCGTTTAGAGGCACTTACAACGCAGCAGGAATTGCGCCGCACACGCGAAACTTCCAGAGCGAGGTGAGACAATCAGCCGCTGGTTCGCAGTGATAGTGAGTGTAGTGATTATTGCGTTCATTGCGCTTTGCGCCACATCAACGATAATCGGTCGCGGTGGGAAGCGCTTCGTTGGGCCAGGGCGAGTGGTTCATGCCTTCCCAGACGGGAAGCAGCTGGTGCTGCTCCAGATTGACTACGGAAGGGAGCACCAGTTCACTTATCGTCAAAAAAGCTTTCTGTCAGAGGTGAGGGCAACTCAGCAGGCGTCTGCTTGGGGGGACAGCCTGTGCCTCTGGTTGGCGATTTATGACCCGCGTACGAACCATTGGGAGAAACCTGAGACCAAAGATGCACTGTTGACAATCGGGGAGAACCTTTACCCAAAAGTGGAACGCTCCTCAGGAGGCGAGAGTCTGGGCGGAGGCGGAATTGGGAACGACGCTTATTCTACTGTCCCACGCCCAGTCGCCGTGCTGTTTGCTCCTGAACCAGCGGCGCAGCGGCGCGCCGAGGCGCGGCTCTGGCTGGACAAGCAGGCACAGCCCGTGCAGTTTGCTTTCGAGCTGCCAGCGACGCTCCCATCGCCAGCGCCCCCCGCGCAGGCGCTGCCCCGAACCCAGACGCAGCGTGTGGGCGCGCTCACAGTTGAGTTTCGCGGGCTGAAGTTTACTGACTGCATCATAGGCGATTCTGCGGGCACATTCCTCGCGCCAGAGATACGAATCCTGCATAACGGTAAGCCTCTGAAGGGGTGGAAGTCGTTCTCGTTTGATATCGAACCTGCCCAATCGCCCCTTTCGTTTGCTTCTTTGTCGCTTCCCCCTGCGGATGCGCCTGTCTGGACTGTCAGAGTCTCTATCGAGTGTGATGACCTCAGCGAGTTGGTACGCGATGCATTTTCGGATTATGTTGATGTTGCTGTTCCCGCACCACGCGCCCAGCAGGTTGTTCCGATTATGCGCTCCTTGAAGATTGACGGCGCTCAACTTAAGGTGCTTGCGCTGGTGGGGGCAGGCGAATTGCGGTATCGTGTGGGCGAGCCGTTGCCCCGCCAAGCCGCGCCGCTGGCTGCGGGTGCGTCCGCCGCCTATCAGATCAGCGCGCAAGAGGCGCATATCGTTGCTCCACAGCCCTATCTCCTGTGCGAGCTGACGCTGCCGTGGCAAGCAAACGGGAGCGGCAGTGCAAACTGGGGGTCTCTCACGCTTTCTTCTAACTCTGGCGATCAGGTTTCGTTCTTGGTAAAAGGACTCCGAATCGACTCCAGATCCGCGATGAAGCCAGTAGTGCGACATCTTCACGGAACGCGGATGCTGGTGGCTGTGCCGCTTGAGCCGACGAGCGTTTCAGGCAGGCAGCGCGTTCGCTTTGGGCTGAGTCGCACGCGCTCGGTTAATTTTCAGATGTCGCCTCTTGAAGCAGCGCGCGTGGCGCGCATGGTACGCAATGCGCTGGCGTGGCGCGCTCTCGGCGACCAGCAACGGTTCGAGTCGACCATGCGCGACTGCCTGCGTCGCTATCGCCAGAGTAAAGACCCTACTACGCTGACTTACCTGGGACTGCTCTGTACCGCCGCCGAGCTGCCGCCTGAGGAGTTTGTGCCGCTGATTGCGCCTCTAAGCGAGCTGGCGCGCAGGGAACCGAATGTTTACGCCTATCAAATTGCGCTCGGCGCGGTTCTAACGCGCGCTGGACGCCCGCAGGAGGCGGCGCGCCGCTATCAGCAGCTGAACATTTGGTGGAGCCATGACGGCTTGGCGCAGATGTGGCGTGCGCTGGCGTTCGTAGAAATGGGACGGCGCGATGAAGCGAAGCGTTTCCTGAATCCATCCCTCCTTCAGAGCTGGCGATCTTCAGTTCTGCTCCTTGAAGACGACCTGCGCTATAAGGTTATCGATCTGCTCGTAGCAGAATATGAACGGAAGGGCGGGAAGGTAGACCCGTCAGGAGGTTCGATGCGGTAGTATCATGTGTTGACCAAGTTGCTATCTGCACCGAGATTCCTCGCCTTCGGCTCGGAATGACATGCTCATTTGCGCAAAAAACCGCTTTGTCATTCCGAGCGAAGCGAG
>CAYYCA010000105.1:0-7089 GCA_964470265.1 uncultured Fimbriimonadales bacterium
CTGGTATAACGCAAGGCGGTGAGTGAAGGCGGAACCTACTTGTTGGGTAGACTCTGAAGCGACTTTGACGGCTATGAAAACCGCTCTGCTTCAGCGCACGGCGCACGGGTTCGTATGGCTCAATCTGTTGGTCGGTTTGTCGACGGTCATCGGCAGCGGGCTGCTGTTTAGCGGTGTGCAGAATCTGCCGGCGTTGGATTACAATCGCCTCTCCATCTGGTTGGGGATTTTGTGCGTGCTGTTCGGGATTGGCGCGTCGCTGTTCCATATGGCGCACACGCAGGGCTGGCGCGCCACGCTGTGGCTGTTGATTCTTTGCACGGTGCTGGCAGGCGGCATGGAACTCCTCGGCACGCTGACGGGGTTCCCCTTCGGGCCCTACGAATACACGGATCGCCTCGGGCCGAAGTTTCTGGGGCATGTGCCGTATGTGATACCGCCGTCGTGGTTTATGATGCTTTACCCTGCGCTGCATCTGAGTTTTATGCTGGGTGTGCCGCGCTGGGCGGTTCCGATTACGGCGTCGGCGTTGCTGACCTGGTGGGATGTGGCGATGGATGCGGCGGTCTCCACCTCGCGCGTGAATCCCGGTACAGCGTCGTTTGTCTACTGGTTCTGGGATGTGGACGGCGCATTTTACGGGATGCCGTTGCAGAACTGGCTGGGCTGGTTCGCGACGGGGCTGCTGCTGAGCTGGATTTATCTCAAGATTGTTCCCGAATGGCGCGAGTCGCGCTCGCTGACGCCGCTTTATATCTGGCTGATTCAGGGCGGGGTGATGGCAGGGCTGGCGTTCTGGGTGCAGCGTCCGCTGGCGACTTTTCTCTGGCTGGCGGGGGCGGTGGTGGTGAGCGTACTCGCCTTTCGCGCTAAATGGGTGCGTCCGCGCCTTGTTGTGGAGCGTGTTTAGATGCGTTTTTTCTTCACCGCCCCGTATGCCCGAAGCCGCCGTCGCCGCGCGGGGTCGGGGGCAACTCGCGCACTGGCTCCCACTCCACGCGCATCACGGGCGCGACCACCATCTGCGCAATCCGCTCGCCGCGACGGATGGTGAACGGCTCCTGTCCCAGATTAATCAGAATCACCTGCACTTCGCCGCGATAGTCGCTGTCGATGGTGCCGGGCGCGTTCACCATGCCGATGCCGTGGCGGATTGCCAGTCCGCTACGGGGGCGCACCTGCGCCTCGTAGCCGGGCGGCAGCGCGATGCGAATACCCGTGCGAATCAGCGCGCGCTCGCCCGGTTGCAAAGTGATTGGCTCGGAAACGGCGGCGTATAAGTCGACCCCTGCCGAGCCGTCGGTCTGATAGCTCGGCAGGGGGAGATCGGTCGCGTCGGGTTCCTGCGTAATCAACACGCGCAGGACGCTCATTTCTCGACCTGCTCTTTACCCTCTTTGACGGCGGGGGGCACTTTGGGCAAGCGCACATAGAAGGTGGAGCCGACGCCTACCTCGCTCTCGACCCAGATTTGCCCCCCGTGAATCGCCTCCACGAGGTGCTTCACGAGATACAGCCCCAGCCCCGTGCCGTACTGCTTGCGCGTGTCGGTGTTGTCCACGCGGTGGAACTTCTCGAACACCTTCGTCAGGTGCTCCTTCGGGATACCCATCCCCTGGTCGGAGACATAGAAGATAATATGGTCAGCGTCCTCCTCCCAGGCTTTGACGCGAATCTCGCCGCCGTTGGGCGAATACTTAATCGCGTTGCTGAGCAGGTTGGTCAGAATCTGATCCACCTTGTCCTCGTCGGCGATAATCTTGGGCAGGTCTTCAGGCACATCGTGGATAATCGTGTGCTTGTTGGTCGCCTGCCGCTGGATCATCACCACTTTCTTAGACAGGTTGTAGAAGTCCACCTGCTTGTAGACGGGCTTGAGCGATTCGCCTGCCTCGATCCGCGCGATGTTCAGCAGGTCGTTAATCAAGCGCGTGAGGCGGTCGGTCTCCTGATCGATAATCGAGTAGAACTCGCGGCGGTCTTCGGGGGTGAAGGCGTCTTCGGAGTCCATCAGCAGGGTCGAGATGAAGCCCTTGATGGCGGTGAGCGGCGTGCGCAGCTCGTGGGATACCGTCGCCACGAACGCCGACTTCATGCGCTCCAGGTTGCGGATGTCGGTGATGTCGTTGAAAATCATCACCGTACCCATCGGCTTCTGGTCTTCGCCGCGCACGATGGCGTTCTGCACCTGATAGATATGCTCTTTGCCGTCGATCTGCACCGTGATTTCGACCAGCTCGCCCTCTTTCTCTTCTTCCAGGGCGGCGCGGATCATGTTGCGGATGGTTTCGTTGTTGATGATATCGGCGTAGTTTTTGCCCAGCACATCGGGCCCCAGTCCGAACACGCGCCGTGCGGCGGCGTTCATCTGGTTGATGCGCCCGTTGTGATGCACCAGAATCAGCCCCGCGCGTAGGCTCTCGATGGTGTGGACGAGTTCCTCCTTCTCTTCGAGGATTGCCTGATAGAGGCGCATGCCCGCAATCACAGCGGCGGCGTTGCGCGCCATGCGCTCAAGCAGGCGCACATCCTCGTCGATGAAGTGCCCGCCGCGCTGTTTGTTGAACGCATGCAGCACGCCAATCGTCTGGCGATCGATGACGCGGTTCTCCTCGTCGCGCTTCTCTAAAATCAACGGCACGCACACGAGGTTGCGGATGTGCAACATCGCGACATGCTCCTTGCTGGTGCGCGGGTCGGTGATGGCGTCATGCACGATAATCGGTTTGCCCTCGCGGAACACCTCGCCTGAGACGCCTTGGGTGGCGCGCACGCGCAGCAGGCGGATTTCGTCATCGGTCAGTCCGTAGGCGGGCGGGTAGGCGCGCAGCTCGCCCTCTTCGGGGTCGTGCAGCATAAACACCACCTTTTCCGCCTGCAGAATCGCGCCGATTTGCTTCACGAGGCGTTTGAGCGTCGCCTCGTAGTTGGCGGGACTGGCAACCTCGGCGGCGACCACCTCCGGCGTTTTCGCCGCCGCGGCGGCGCCGTTGCGCGGCTGGCTCTCCAGCTCCTGAATCCGCTGGACCGCGCGCTCGTACTCCGTTTTTACCTGGTTATACTGCTTCAGCAGCTCACGATAGGCTTGCTCCCAGTTCATGGTTCGCTCCTCGCTAAGAGTATAGATGATAGCCTGTGCTATATGGCAAATTATAGCACATCGAAGGTTCCCGAAAGACTCGTCAATTCGCTCAGGGTTTAGACGGCGTTTGGGGCAATCAGTGTTGAGCGCACGCGGACGCAGACTATCAAACACGGGTAAAATCAGGGTACAGTCCATGCAAGGCATCTATGTTCACATCCCGTTCTGCCACCGCAAGTGTGGGTACTGCGATTTCAACAGCTACGCGGGGATGGACGCGCTCATCGAACCGTTCATCGAAGCGTTGCATCGCGAAATCGAGCAGTCGCCCTACGCAGGGGAACGGTTCGACACGGTCTTTTTCGGCGGAGGCACGCCCACCTATCTGTCGGGCGACGCACTAACGGGCATACTGGAGCATTTGACGCGCAAGTTCGATATCGCTCCCGACGCCGAAATCACCTGCGAGGCGAACCCCGGCAGCGTGTCGCTCCCGCAGTTGCAGACCATGCGCCGCGCGGGGTTCAACCGCCTCAGCTTCGGCGTGCAGTCGTTCGACCCCGACGAGTTGCAGCGGATGGATCGCATCCACTCGCCCGATGATGTTCTGCAAGGCGTGGAGTGGGCGCGCGCGGCGGGCTTTACGAACCTAAACTTAGATCTCATCTTCGCCCTGCCGAAGCAAACCGTGGCGCGCTGGGAGGCGAACCTGAGGCGGGCAATCGAGCTGCAGCCCGAACACCTGTCGCTGTACGCGCTGATGCTGGAACCGAACACGCGATTCTATCACCTCTACCAGAAAGGCAAGCTGTGCCTCCCCGACGACGAGACGCAGGTCGCAATGTTCTGCCTCGCCCAGCGACTCGCCGCCGAGGCGGGCTATCGGCAGTACGAAATCTCCAACTACGCGCGAGCGGGCTACGAGTGTCAGCACAACCTGATTTACTGGCGCAACGAGCCGTATCTGGGGTTCGGACCGGGCGCGGTTTCTTATATGGGGGGCAAGCGCTGGACGAACATCAAGCATCCGCGCGAGTATATTCGGCGTGTGATAGCGAGTGAACCACTGGAGCTGGAATGGGAACGGCTCACGGGCTGGGACAAAGTCGCCGAGACGCTGATGCTGGGACTGCGCATGCTGGCAGGCGTGGATTTGGCAGCGCTGGAGCGACGATTCGGATTGCCGATTCGGGCGCATTACGCGGAAACCATAGACGCCCTCATCCGCCGCGGCTGGCTGGAACGCGACGGCGATACGATTCGCCTCACGCAGGAAGGATTGCTCTGGCACAGCGAGGTTGCGCTGGCGTTTTTCGATAAATAATGGGTATACTGTCAGTGTTGAGGGGGACGGACGATGCAGCAATCGACGAACAGCACGGCGGTTGCGAGCCTGGTGCTGGGGATTGTGGCGATTATCACGCTGCTTTCATCGGGCGTGTTCTGGTGGTGTTTGCCCATTCCGCTCATCTGTGGGATTCTGGCGTGGATTTTCGGCAAGAACGCCGTCAGCCAGATCGACGCGGGACTGGGCAACCCGGGCGATCGCAGTCTCGCGACGGCGGGCTATGTGATGGGGATAATTGCCGTCATCCTGTCCGCGCTGGCGCTGTGCTGCTCCATCGGCGTGCTGGCAGGGATTATCGGGATCGGGATGTTCCCGTTTTGGGACCTCCCGACACAATTTCCCTGACCTAAAGTGAGGAACGACGATGGCGGGAATCTGGTGGACCTTGCTGGAGATCGGCGGATGGGTTGCCGAGATTTTAGTTGGTCTTGACCGCGAAATGCGCTCTGGGGCGTGGGATGAAGACACTGAGCGTGGTCGATTGCGTTCGGAAAAGCGTCTGCGTCGGCGGTGGACGCGCCGTAAGCAGCTTAGAACTCAAAAACGGCGTGGGGAGAAACAGTAGTGGGCTGTCTGCTGGCGTTGCTGGACTGGTTCATCTGGGACATCGTCATGGGGCTTTGGTTGTTTCTGCGCGACCGTCTCGGCTCGCAGCGCGATTCGTCTACTTCAGAGCAAACCGCGCGACGGTATAGAGCATCACGCCGACAAAAATGAGGCGCAGGGCGAGCGTGGGCACGCGCTGCGCGAGTTTCACTCCGCCGCGCGCCCCAATCACAATCCCCAGTGTTGCAGGCACGACAATATCGGGCTGCAACTTCCCCTGCACTAAATAGAGCAGTGCGCTGGCGGACGCCGTTGCGCCAATCAGAAAGGTGCTGGTGCCAATCGCGCAGCGCAGCGGGGCTTTGAGAATGGCGTGCATGAGGGGCACTTGAATCAGCCCGCCGCCGACGCCCAGCAGCGCGGAAATCGCCCCGCCCAGTGCAGACAGCCCGACGGCAATCCCGCGCTGCTGGGCGTTCCACTGCGTGCGGCAGTCAGGACGCGCCTCCTGAGCAGAGGGGGGATGGCGCATCGCCCAGAGCATCTGCCCCAGCACATAGAGAATCAGCACAATAAACAGCCAGCGGATTGCCTCGCTGGGGATGAAGCCAATCAGCAACCCGCCCGCAATCGCGCCGAACAGCGTGGGAATCAGCAGGCGCACGCCGAGACGCCAGTCGACCAGCCCCGCCTGCAGGTAGGTCTGCACGCCCGCGCAGGAGGTCGCCGCGACCGCCACAAGGCTCGCTGCGACCGCCTCCTTAATCGGCACGCCCATCAGCAGCGTCAGCGCAGGCACAAGGATAATCCCGCCGCCCAGCCCCAGCATCGAGCCGAACGCGCCCGCGCCAATCGCGATTGGAAAAATCCACAGGGTACTCAACGCAGATTTCTCGGAATACGCTCGTTCACGGGCGGCAACGGCTCCAACGGCTTGTGCGGCTCCGTCTGATACCAGTACGCCACACTCGAATAGTCGTTCTCCTGCAGATTCGCGTGCCCATGCTCGATGCTTACCCGAATCGACTTCGTGAACAGAATCGGGTCTTCGATATGGAATCGATAGGAGGTACACTGACGACGGTCGGGGTGCTTCGGGTCTATCTCAGGGATGGACGCGCCCGCATAGAGATACGCCTTCGGGTGCATCCCCCACGCATGGCAGAGGTAGTCTTCAGAGCCTGTGCCGTGCAGCGAGGGGGGCCACGGCTCGCCGTCGATGAAAATCATATCGTCGCCTTCGCCCCACCAGGTGTATTCTTTGATAACCTGCTCCTGACTGCCGAGCTTGCGGATTACAGGCAGCGGGTCGATATTGTCCACCGACAGTACGCAGCCGACATAGTGCCCCGCGCCTTCGGCTTCGAGAATCAGATAGTTCTCGGCGTCGCTCAGGTTCGGAGTGTCCAGCAGTTCCCAGTAGTTGCGTCGCTGTTCGAACAGGTTGCCTTGCGTCCCTTTTGTGTGATACTCCTGTCTGTAATGCGCATGGAAGCGCAGAATATGGTTGGGCAGGGGCGCATCATACGCCTCGTAATCGATATAGTAATAAAATGAGCCGATTTCCGTGTCGCACTCGTTGACGACCTCGATGCGCGCGCCGGTGCTGAACGGCATGGCGAAGTAGCAGTTGAGCGCGATTCCGCCCCCATAGTTGCCCTCGTTCGCCTCGTGGTTCACAGTGGTAAATGGCAGCGACATATACGAGCGGGCGATGCCGTGCCCCAGCCCGAAAAAGTCGCCTAACGGGGCAAGCACGCTCGGCTCGGTCTCGCCGTCCCAGTACATTTTGAGGACAGTTTTGCGCAGATACATTCGGTCGCGGCAGCCGACGGTAATCCAGATATGGCGGATACACCCCGCGCCCTGAATCTCGGCGAGCGTCGCTGTCTCGCCCTGCGGTATGGTCAGAAAATCGCGATTGCCGCCCGTTTTGTCCCAGCTGGAAATGCGTTTCGAGCGTCCTGCGCGGCGGTAGACCAGCTTCGCCAGCGGTCCCGCGCCCTCGATGCCGTGTAGAATGTCCATACGGATAGTCGCCTCCTGCAGAAGGAGGTTTCGAGGCGGTCGGGAAAAATCCTGTTTAGTGTTTTGCCTCTCGTCAATCTTTGGA